>CAZZEV010000274.1:1716-4348 GCA_964653305.1 uncultured Cellvibrionaceae bacterium
GGTTTGATTATAAAGTGAGTATTGATGCCTTACTGGCGGATATTAAAGAGGGCCGTGATTTTAACAAAAGTTTAGATAAAGCCTTAGTGCAAGCTAAATCAAAAAATCTTTTATTGTTAGGTCACATGAATGATTTAACCATTAATTTAGAAAATGTGGCTTCATCAAAAGCATCGCGGCTGCGTATTATTCAAACCGTGGGCATCAGCTTAGCCATTATTAACTTCCTATTTATTATGCTTCACTTCCTGCGTCAATTGCGCGATAGCGATTTGGTGTTGGAGAAAGCACGTAAAGAAACCACCGAGATTTTACAAACGGTAAATGAAGGTTTGTTTTTGGTGGATGAGAATATGGTGATAGGCAATCAGCACTCCAAACACCTTATTGATATTTTAGGTATTGCGGATATCGCAGGGCAAAACTTTCAGCATCTGTTGGAAAATATGATCAGTGAGAAAGATGCCGAAACTACGCGTGGCTTTATTGAGTTGCTATTCGATAAAAAAATCAAAGAGAAACTGATTGGCGATTTAAACCCACTCAATCTTATTGAGGTGAATATCGCTCATGCCAGCGGCGGTTTTCTTAACAAGCATTTACAGTTTAGTTTTGCGCGTGCCCAGCAAGATGGTGTTATCTCCCACGTACTGGTAACCGTCCAGGATGTCACTGAAAAAATTCGCTTGGAAAAAGCCTTGGTAGAAAGCCGTAAAAATAGTGAATCGCAAATAGAATTGCTAACCAGCTTGTTGCATACCCATCCATCGCTGCTGCAAGAATTTATTACCAATAGCTACAACTGCTATAACCGCATCAATAATATTTTGCGCCAGCCCGCAAAAACCACGCAATTAGTGAAAGAGAAGGCAGTCAGTATTTTTAGAGAAGTTCACAACTTTAAAGGTGAAGCTGCTTCATTAAAATTGGAATACTTTGAAAATCAAGCCCACGCTATAGAGGACACTTTGGCAGACTTGCGTAGCAAAGCAGATCTTACGGGTAATGATTATTTACCCTTGACTGTGCAATTAGACAACTTGATTAGCTATACCCAACAAGTTCAACAACTCACTGAAAAACTTGCGCTCTTTGGGCACTACACGGGCAAGGCATCTACTCCTGCTTCTGAGAAAAAGGTGCTCGGTAATCGTCAACAAGATGGCTGGAGTCATTTAGGTGATTTTGTACAAAATATGGCGCAGCGTAATGGCAAGTTGGTGAAATTTGTGGCGAGTGGTTTGCGTGATGTTGAGTTAGACCCCGATTATGCACAGCAAGTAAAAGAAATTTGTGTACAGCTGCTGCGCAACGCAGTTACCCACGGTATTGAATTGCCGGAAGATCGTGAGCTCACTGAAAAACCAATTGAAGGTCGCATTGATTTACGCATAGCCAAACTCTCTGAAGAAGAAATGGAAATCACCGTAATGGATGACGGTAATGGTTTGGACTACAGCGCTATTCGTGAAAAAGCTATTCAATCTGGTCGCTGGGCTGAGGATGAAATAGATTCTTGGGGCAATAAACATCTATTAGCATTAATCTTTCACGAAGGTTTTTCAACCGCAAAAGAAGTATCGAAAGATGCGGGTCGCGGTGTAGGCATGGAGGCAGTGATGAATCATGTCCTTGAGCATCGCGGCAAAATTACTGTATCTAGCCGCCGTGGTCGCCATTGCCGTTTTGTCATTACCCTTCCGATTATTACTGCACGTGATGGTATTGCGGCATAACACTGACTAAAAACAAAAAGATGGAGAGCTCCTAATGCTGTCACTCATGATTGTGGACGATTCCAATATTATTCGTCGCAAAATTGAACGCTGTAATGATTCCGATAAATTTAATGTAGTGGCCTCTGCTTGCAATGGTGCTGAAGCCATTGACCTTTTTGAAAAATATCGCCCGCAAGTGGTCACCATGGATTTAACCATGCCAGAGATGGATGGCATTGCCTGTATTCAGCAGCTGGTGGCCATAGACCCTAATGTACGTATTTTAGTGATATCAGCATTGTCAGACAAAGCCACTGGCATTGAAGCTTTAAAGAAAGGTGCGCGCGGTTTTTTATGCAAACCCTTTACTGAAGAACAGCTAATAGAAGCGCTTACTGAGTTAACCGAGGATTAAATGTCAGAACAAACCTTGCAAGTATTTATTGATGGTGTAGTGCGTTTTTTTAAACACACCAACGATAAAAACGTAAAAGTGGGCACACCTTATTTGGTGGAAAACGAAACGCCAGCCGCTTATGACGTAACCGGAATTATTGGTATTTCCGGTCCCTATCGTGGTTGTGTATATTTCACTGCACCGCGTATTCTACTCAAGCATCTTCTGCTCAGTATCGGTGAAACCGAAACGTCCAATGAGTATTTATTTGATTTAGTGGGCGAAGTTGCTAATACAATTTCGGGAAATGCGCGCAGTACTTTTGGGCACGAATTTATGATCTCGGTGCCCGCCATGATTGAAGGCGCGCCCGATCATATTCACTTGCCCAAAAATATGCGCTCTTATGTAATTCCTATTTATTGGAAGGCTTACCACGCCGCAGTAGTGATTTGTTTGGAATGCTAATGGTTTAATGAATATCCAAATTATGCGTTAGGGTTTCATAAAATATATT
>CAZZEV010000275.1:0-4338 GCA_964653305.1 uncultured Cellvibrionaceae bacterium
GGTGCGCCTTGAGTTGGTGTTCCGCTGGCAACAGTTTGTACAAATAAATTTCCGCCAATCGCTTGCAAGCCCGATGGATTCACAAAATCAGCCAGCGTTATATTGCCCAATTGTTGCGGAGTTGCTTCATTGCCAGCGGTGTAAGCATTCACCGTACCGTCTTTACCAATGGTCACGCGGTTAGTGCCTTGCGGAACAGTAATAGCGGGCTCCAAAATTAAACCTTCGGAATTAACCACCTGCCCTTCTGCACTTAATTGCAATTGACCATTGCGGGTGTAGGCGATGGTGCCGTCCGCTTGCAACACTTGTAAAAACCCGCGGCCATTAATGGCAACATCCAAAGGCTGTTCGGTGACTTGCAAATTGCCTTGGGTAAATTGTTTTTGCGTAGCGACTACGCGACTACCTGTACCAATTTGCAAACCTGAAGGTAATTGTGAATCTTGCGTTTCTTGCGCACCAGGTTGACGCTGTACTTGATAAAGTAAATCTTCAAACACCGCGCGGTCACGTTTAAAACCTATGGTGCCGGTATTCGCCAAGTTGTTTGAAATAGTGGAAAGCTGCTTGTCTTGGGCAGCTAAACCAGTTTTACTTACGTAGAGAGCAGAAATCATGATGGAATCCTCGCGAGCTTAAGCTCAGCCGTTAAAGCATTAAGTCATTTAAATCATTAAGAGATCTGCAAAAGTTGTGCAGATGCATTGGCGTTTTCTTCTGCCGTTTTCATTAATTTGAGTTGCATATCGAATTGACGCGACAGCGTTAAAATTTGTGTGAATTCGCTCATGGCATTTACGTTACTGCCTTCCAACACACCACTTGCAACTCGCACTGTGCCATCGACAACTGCATCCAAACCATCGCGTTGGCGAAACAAACCATCAGGGCCTTTTTCAAGATTTTTAATATCAGGGCGAACTAACTTTATGCGGTTGGTTTCCACCATGGTTTCAGCGGTTTGACCTAAGCCAATAACAGAGATAGTGCCATCGGCACCGACTTCCATTTTGTCTAATGGGGGTAATGCGATGGGCCCTGCATTACCAATGACGGGCAAGCCATTGGCAGTGCGCAGGGTTCCTGCAGCATCAATCGCCAAGTTGCCTGCACGGGTATAAGCCTCGCTGCCATCGGGGGCTTGTACGGCAATAAAACCATCACCTTGAATAGCGATATCCAGCGGGTTGCCGGTAGTCATCATGGGGCCAGATTCAAAATCAGCACCGGGGGTTTCGGTGAGCGCATAAGCTCGGGTTGGATGACCATCCCCGTAGTACACACCCATGCTGCGCGATTGTTCAAAGTCTGCCTTAAAACCGGCGGTATTGAGATTGGCCATGTTATTGGCGCGTATGCCTTGCGCCATCATGTTGTTCTTGGCACCGGTCATGGCGATATAGAGCGCTCTGTCCACAATATGTTCTCCGCATGAGCCTTAGCTGTAATGAACAAGCTAAGCGCTATTTTTTTGGCATATTTGCCGTTACACGGAGTTTTGCAAGAGGGGTGCCAAGTGCGTGACATGCCACAGGCATTGCTAGGATAGAATATAACCAATTGAAAAATAATGAGTTTTTAACGAAAGGCAAAGCGGCAAAAAGAATAAGAAAAGCGGCAAACGGCAAACAACTTCCGCTGTTTGCCGGTGGGGATCGCTTGACTGAAAATAAATAATTTACCGTAGGAGCGGCTTTAGCCGCGATTTTTAATATTCCGCGACTAAAGTCGCTCCTACAACGAATCTCATCAGCTTTTATTATCTCAAGTTAATAATCGTCTGAGTTGTCGCATTAGCGGTTTCGATAGTTTTAGCATTCGCTTGATAGTTACGTTGGGCAATAATCAAATTAACCAACTCCTCCGAAAGATCCACATTTGACTCTTCCAAGGCACCTGAAGTGATGTTGCCCAAAGACGATGAGCCTGGTGCTCCAATGACAGCCTCGCCTGTTTCAAAGGTCTGCGCCCACAAGGAGTTCCCGACGGGTTTAAGACCTTCCATATTATTAAAGTTAGCCAAGGCAACCTGCCCCAGCGTTTGCGCTTCACCGTTGGTGAAACGGGCAAACAAAATACCTTTGCTATCGACATCCAAGCCCGCTAAACGACCCGTGGTATAGCCATTCTGGTCGAGGCTTTCTACCGAGAAGGCACTGCCGAATTGGCTTGAGCCCGCAAGATCAATCATAAAGTTAGAGCTTGCTGGTGGTTCTGCCACTGGAATGGTTCCGCCTTGTAAGACATTCAAAGGAGGCAAGGCACCTAGCGGTTTGCCATCGGCGCCGATTGGCGTCCAGTTTGAAATCAACAAGGTATCAGTCAAAGAAGTATTCAAGGTTCCATCTGCGGAAAAATACACATCATAAGTAGCCATAGTCGCCAAGGTGTTTTCTGGCGAGGGCAAGCTTGGATCAGGATCACCCACATTCTGGCCGTCGATTTGAACATGCATTTTCCAATGATTTGGTGTAGTGCTAGGGTCATTAATATCGTATCTTTCTTTTACGAAATATGAGCGCATAACATGCGCATTACCGAGACTGTCATACACGGTTGACGAGGTGGCATGGTTATAGGTTTTTGAATCGTTGGGATCAAACGCGTTAATCAACACTGGCGTAAAGCTAGCAGCAGTGAGCGGTGCAAATAGATTGCCCACAACTGGTGTAGTACTTTGAACAGAGTAACCAGATTCCATAACAATTTTTAGGCTGCCGCCCACAACTATAGCGTTGGTTAAACTATTCAATGCAGGTTGCGCAATGCCATCAGCTCCAACGACTGTAACTCTTCCCGCTGCGACCGTATTGCCACTTGGATCTTTATCACTGAATGAAAAATTTAAATCACTACCCACTTTTGAATCAATTACCAAATCGCCGGTTGCATTAACCGTTGCTGTAATACCGGGCAAGGTTGAGGATGTTAATCCATTAATTTGAGTTGCCAAACCTGCCATAGTAAGTGCGGTTAATCGCACACCATTCAAAAACAAATTGCCATTGGTGTTATCAAACTCAAGCGGCAGAGTTGCCGAATCGTCTTTTAAAATAGTAGCCGTTGTCGTTGCAGTTGCACTAACGCCGGCTAAGTCATTTAGTTTAGACGCCGTTTGAGCAGCCGATTCACCTGCAGTCGTAGTGAAATTAACGGTTGCACCTGTTGGCCCTTCAATGACTAATGTTTGCGCAAGATAACCATTGGTAACTTTTGGAATACCTGGAGTTGAAGCAGGTGCGCCAGTTAATGCTGTCGATAAAGCGTTTGCACCGGTTACCGCACCTATAGTAATTGTAGACCCAACGCCCTTGGTGGCATCGCGTAATTCAATGTTTGCACCATTCACCACAGCTTGAACGTTAATAGGTACAGAAGCGGTATAGATTGCGCTGTTAATTAAATCAGCCACTTCCTGCAATTTTGTTACCGTTGATGAGTTCAAATTAATAGCAACCGTGCCGCCAGGCACAGGGCTTGAATTAGCCAGAGTTAAATTAAATGTTGTTGGCGTTGCTGTAAAATTTATAGGTGTTGTTAATGTACCTGCAGTAGAGGGAATAGCTGGAGTCAAGGTGGTAAAGGTAGTAGTTGCTGCTTTCAACCCTGTTTTACCAACACCAATAGCAGATCCATTACTCACAAAACTATTACCTGTGGTTCTCAATACTTTTTGATTTGCATCCACATTAAATGCAGAATTTACACCGGTTGTTTGACGTGGAGCTTGTGTATTCACATCCACTTTTAAGTTCGACAAAATCCCGCCTACGTTGCCATCAGCATCCGCTAAAAAGCCCTGCAAGTTAGCGCCAGTGCTGTTCACAATATTGCCATCTTTATCTAAACCAAAGGCACCCGCACGCGAAAACAATTGGCCATCATTACCATTCAATACAAAAAAACCTGCACCATTTACAGATAAATCCATCGCATTCTGTGTGAATTTTAAATTACCCTGGCCAAATGCCTGGCGCAAAGTCAAAGTAGTAACACCACTACCGGGAACATTAGCACCGCCACCCAACAATGAACTGGTATACACATCACCAAATTCAGCACGCGAACTTTTAAAACCAATGGTGCCTGCGTTAGCAATATTATTGCCGGTTACACTTAAGTCTGTGTTAGCGGCACGAATACCGCTGAGGCCTGTATTAAATGACATGACGTGCTCCTACTGTTGAGTTGCTAGTGGCTATTTGATAGCGGCTAGTCATTAAATAATTTGTTACAGCTACTTACTACTTCACGTACAAAATTTTTAGATTTGTTAAAATACAACTTCATTAAATTGTTTAACTTTACTGAGATCCATGGCACCAAGACCCGCTA
>CAZZEV010000276.1:0-4329 GCA_964653305.1 uncultured Cellvibrionaceae bacterium
GGAGCGATTTGTTAGACTCCGACCCGAGGCACCATCCTATCTAAAGCAACTTCTAGAACCCGCTTAAATACTAGCTTCTGTTGATTGAGTATAGCGGCTCTATCTAAAAATACAAGATTTCTATCTAACTTTCTATCTAGAAGTTAGTCTTTTTTCGTGTGCCCTTTGCTTAGCCGGCTCCTGCTATTTTGAAGGGGGTGGGGAGATATGTTGCATTGGAGAAATAGCAATACCTGTTCTCTTTCGCAAAAAAGAAAACTAAAGCGAACCACTGAGAGTCTGTTGCGTAATCACGAATCGGTAGTGTAAAGGCTGGATCAGAAAGACTAATCAATTCCTTACAGAGGTGAATGTGCGAAAGCTGTTCAGTCTGAAAAGGGTTTTACCAGGGCTATCACTAGGTCATGGTAGGCTCAATCAGTGCGAAGAAAGCCCAACAGGAAAAGTAGCGATTCATTTCGTCCGGAATGAATCAATTGCTTACTAACATTCTGGGCATTACGAACGTAGCTCTCAAGATGATTTGGCTAATGCCAGAAATTAAGAGAACAATGAAATTCATGGGGTTGGCCCATCAATCGGTTTGGTTTCACAGATCGTGACTACTGAATGATTAAAAAAGAGTATGATAATCAAAATTGTCTAACAAACTTCTGATAAAAGTGACGATAAAATGAGTTTTTCTAACAGCAATTTAAACGACGATGATTCAAACAGTTTGAAGAGATTGCGTGTGTTTCTTGCGATTTTTCTTGTGTTTATTTGCTCGTTGCTTTTGATTGCTGCTTTCTATTCAATGCCGTCTGCCGACGATTTTTGCTACGGAAAGAAAGCCAATGATCTTGGGATTATCGGCGCTTCAAAAGACTTTTACATAAACTGGTCAGGGCGATATTCTGCTACATATTTTATTTCTCTGTTTTCTTTTAAGGAATACGTATTAACTTATTTCACGGCACTGTCTTCAATTACGATTTTGCTTGCAAGTTTATTTTCGACTTTATTGCTGGCTCAATTTTTATTTGGTCTTCGTAACAATCTAATTTTGGCGCTCGCAATCTTCTTGCTTTTCGTAACCTCTTACAGCTTAAAAGAGGGTATTTATTGGATAGCCGGAGCCCAGACTTATGGCCTGTCATTTGCAATTTTTATTGCAATGCTGGCATACGAATTTCGTATTTTCGTTGAATCTGTAAATTTTAAAAAATATGTGTATTTTTTATTGCCTATTCTAGGCTTGTTGTTAGTAGGTTTTAATGAGACTATCATGGTCGTTCATGTTGCGTTTATATCTTTGTTGTTGATATATCTTGCATTTAAAGAAAAGAAGTCAAACGCTCTTTTGCTTACCATAATGTTTTTCTCGCTAGTTGGTGCAGGGTTTGTTATCGGAGCTCCTGGAAATGCGATCAGAGCGGCTCATTTTCCAGAACGTAACGTTGTTCTGGCAGTAACCAAGAGCCTGCTTCCATTTGCCAAATTAATTGGTTTTTACTACATTCCAAGTTTATTGGCGCTCAGTGCATTGTTTTTCGTTCTTAAGCCGAAAATAAATGAAACAATCAATGGAAAAAAATTGCATTCTTTTCTCTGGCGTTGTTAATGGTTTCATACATGAGTATATTGGTTCAAGTGTATAGCTTGGGTGAAATTGGACCTCGCAGATCAATGGCCACAGCTTTTCTTCTCGTTAATATAAACTGTCTATTTGTTTCAATTCTTATTTACAATGCCTATAACCAATTTCTTCAAAATTGTATTAACCGAAAGAAAATTTGGCTGTTTTTGATGGTTTTGACTTTTATTTTAGTGTTGTGTTTTAGGAAAGGTCCTGATCAAACAACACTTTTTCGAGCTCTTGGGACAATTGCGCATGCTCCATCAACTTATCAAAGTTTTATGCAGCGAATTGATTTAATGAAATATAATCCACAAGGTAAGGATTTTGTGTTTCAGCCACTGGTAAAGGATCCTATTACGCTTTTCACTGACATAACTGATGATCCGAACCATTGGTCTAATCGATGCTTCTCCAGGTATTTTACGATAGATTCAGTAGTTATTGAATCTAAAAAAGACTCTGTCCACTAACCATATTTTATTTCGAATTTTTACCGTTGCTAAACTCTCGCTTAATCATCAACATATTTTTTATAAATTCAATATGAATCAAAGAAGACTTATAAGCATTGTTTGTCCTTTTTATAATGAGGGTGATGGTGTTAGTGCGTTTTATGATGCCATAGTTGCCCAGATAGTCGAATTGACAGGCCATGACTTTGAAGTCATTTGTGTCGAAGATGGTAGCACCGACGATACACTTGCTCGCCTGATTACGTTGTCAGATAAGGATGATCGTTTTAGAGTTCTAGAGTTATCTCGTAATTTTGGTAAAGAAGCAGCGTTGACTGCTGGGTTGGAAAATTGTCACGGCGATGCGGTGATTCCGATTGATGCTGATTTACAGGATCCTCCTTCCTTGATCCGTCTATTGATCAATGCATGGGAGGAGAGCGGAGCCGATGTTGTTTTAGCTAAACGCAGCAATCGAGCCAGCGATAGCGCCGCCAAACGACTTACCGCCTCTGTATTTTATGACATGCACAATTGGGTGTCGCAGATTAAGATCCCTGCAAATGTCGGAGATTGCCGTTTAATGACACGACCAGTGGTGGAAGCGTTAAAGTTGCTTCCTGAAAAGCAGCGTTTTATGAAGGGACTGTTTGCTTGGGTCGGCTTCAGGTCGGTAACAATTGAATATGCCCGAGAGAAGCGCTTTGCTGGTTCTTCTAAGTTCTCTGGCTGGAAGTTGTGGAACTTTGCCCTGGAAGGCATTACCAGCTTTAGTTCTTGGCCGCTGCGCGTGTGGACCTATATTGGGATGTTAAGTGCGTTGGTGACTTTTTTCTATGGTTTATTCATTTTGTTGCGGACGCTAATTCATGGTGTGGATGTTCCGGGCTACGCCTCGCTCTTGGTAACGTGTCTTTTTTTCGGGAGTTTGCAGCTGATTGGTCTAGGCGTAATGGGTGAATATGTTGGTCGAATCTATATGGAATCGAAGTGCCGCCCGACGTATCTGGTGCGTAAGGTTTATCAGTGTCAGTTGGCACCTGATAACCATGACTCGACTTAATGGCCTTAGTTACTAAATGAAGCTGCATCTGGTTCGCATCTATCGGTTTGGTGTCACTGGTTTGGCGAATACGGCTATTCATGCTTTTGTGGCAGTACTGTGTTTGGAAGGTTTTTTCCTCGGCTATCCTTCGTTGACGGTTGGTCCTGTCGTGGCTAATGGCGTGGCTTTTGTCGTGGCAACAGTGTTTTCTTATGTGGTGAACACTGTTTGGAGTTTTTCCACGACCATCAAGCGCAAGAACTTTCTGCGATTTATCGTTGTTGCCATCATCGGGCTCGTGGCTGCTATGGCGCTGGCACGTTTAGCGGAATTGATTGGCTTCCCCCCAATCGGCAGCGTAGTGTTGGTGGTTTGCGTTATGCCTTTGATCAATTTCGCGCTCCACACTTTGTGGACGTATCGATAGCAAACTTTTATAAATTTTATTTTGGCTCAATTTGGGGTGTGAAATGGTTACTAAAAGTCGCCCTCCAAGAATCTTCAATAGCTTTCTTAGCGAGTTCTGCATGTTCGGTGTTCACAGAGATAGCATCATGCAAGGGTAGACCGACGACACTCTGATCCAAAAGTTTCATGAGAGCACGAAGCATGACATCTCCATCCAGAGCCTGAAGCACTTTACCCATACCCTTAAAGCAATGTTTACGAAAGTCTGGATATAGATTTTGGATAGATTTGAGCACCTTGTGCTTATCCCCTTTAACAGCTCCTTTGGGTTGGCTAGTCTTCGCTGTCTCAGATCCAATAAAGCGAACAATGAAGTCTTTAACGACATCCCTACTAACTCCAGAATCAGCGGCTACAGCATCGTAAAAGCCATATGACACTTCAGGTTTACCTAAAAGCATAAATATCATCGTTGGATGATTAGCAGAGACATCCACTTCAACGATCGGTTTGTCATTAATGAGACATTTCTGGCGGATTTTTAGCCTTCTTGCTGGAATTCGCTGAAAAGGCATGTAAATCCTGCCGCCATTCATGTAATCCCCTGTATAGATGAGCCGAGCAGGGGCTTTTAGGGGATATTTAGCCTCTTTGTAGGCAGCATTCAGCCTTCTCATGGCCTGTAATTGCCAATGGTCGTCAGGAAGCATATCTGTGATGTCTACCACTTTAGAAAACTCTAGAGGTTCATCTGTAGTGTTCCCCTAAAGTGAGACAGGGATTAGTGGAATTTTCTGTTGGAA
>CAZZEV010000277.1:0-4239 GCA_964653305.1 uncultured Cellvibrionaceae bacterium
CTCTACCAACTGAGCTAACCGCCCGATCAGGTGACGCGCATTCTAATGATCTGGACGATTAGGTCAACCACTTTTTTAAAGATTTTTTTAAAATCTTCAAATAAATGAAATTTTGGTTAAATAACAAACGCTTGCGCTGTTTTTTCAATCGCATCTGCAATTGTTCACCCGAGTCCTTCACTCTTGGTATACTTCCCCCACTAATTTTTGGGGTGGTGCCATGGTTTTCTCTTTCAAAACATTAACGCTATTTGTCAGCTCACTCTTTTTAAGCCTGAGTGCTTTTGCGGCTATTGAAATGCACGAGTTCTCCAATGAGCTGGAGCGCAAACGCTATCAAAGTTTTATTGAGGAAATGCGTTGCCCTAAATGTCAAAACCAAAATTTGGCGGGGAGCGACTCTGCAATCTCTATAGATTTACGTAACAAACTCTATGAGATGATCAAACTCGAAAAATCCGACAAAGAAATTACTGATTTTATGGTTGAGCGCTACGGCGATTATATTTTGTATCGCCCGCGCGTAACGCCAGCGACTTATGTGTTGTGGGGTGCGCCTATTGGATTGCTTGTGATTGGTGTTGTTGTGGTCATTTTGATTTTACATCGCCGTCGCCGTTTAGCGCTTACACAAGAGAGCCAGCATCTAAGCGATGAAGAACAGGCCCGATTGAATAGCTTATTACGTTCAGCCGATAAAACGAATGAGTCCTCTAAAAACACACAAAATAATACCCGCAATGATGAGGAGCCACGCTCATGATCGACTTATGGTTTGGCATGCTTATTTTATTATTGATTGCAGGTGTTTTTGTTATTTGGCCTGTGTGGCGCTATAAAAATTCAGTGACCAGTCCAGCCTTAGATCAAGCAGAGATTCAAGCGCGGCTCGATGAAAATGTGCGTATTTATCGCGAACATCTAGCTGAGCTGGAAAATAGCCTTGCATCGCAAGCCATAGATGAAGCGCAATTTGCACAGCTCAAATTAGAGCTAGAACGCAATTTGTTGGATGACGAAGCGAGTTTGCATGCATTACAAAAAAAATCATCGCAATACTTGGGCGTAAATCTTGTGCTTGGTTTTTGTGTGATGCTTTTAATTGGCGGTGTTTTCTATTATCAACAGCGTGGCAACTCACAAGATGTTTATATTCAAACTCTACAACAAGAAAAGCTACAGCATGATTATCAAGACATGTTGCAAAATCGCGATTCCAATCCTGTTCGCTCGCAGCAATTGATTGTCGAATTTGAAGATCGTTTAAAAGATAAGCCAGACAATATCCAGTATTTGTTTTTGCTGGCGCGTGCACAAATGGAGGTCGGTAATTTTGCTGAAGCAGCAAAGGCATACCAGCGAGTATTAACCTTGGATTCTCAATCTTCCATGATTATGGCTGAATTGGCTCAGGCAATCTTTTTGCGCGATGGCAATAAAATCACCCCACCTGTTGTGGATTTAGCAAAAGGCGCGGTGACTCTTGATCCCAAAAATACGATGGCATTAGGCTTGCTCGGTATAGATGCTTACAACCGCAAAGCTTACCCCGCAGCAATTAAATATTGGCAAAAAACCGTAGACATCTCAGGGGCAGATTCTCAAGGTGGCCGCGCTCTATCAGCAGGCATAGAAAAAGCCAAACAAGCTTTTATTGCTGAAGGCGGCAAGCTAGAAGATTTATTTGCTAAACCCGCCTATGCCGTAAAAGTCACTGTGACCTTGGGTCCAAAGGTTAAAGCTAGCCAAGATCAAACTCTGTTTATTTATGCGCGTGCTTGGCAGGGTTCGCCCATGCCTTTGGCGATTGCTCGCATTAAAGTGAGTGATTTGCCGACCACAATTCAGTTGGATGAGACAATGGCTATGTCGCCAGCGTCCAGCCTCGCTACGGCTGGGGATATTGAAGTTGTCGCGCGTATTTCGCCAACTGGCTCAGCAAAAGCAGAGGTGGGGGACTGGCTGGCAAAACAGGGGCCGATTTCTATGCGCGCTATACCCGAAAAAATTGATTTGCTCATTAATGAACAAGTCACAGCAAATGAGGTAAAGCCTTAAAAATTCCTTATGGGCTTTACGTAAGTTTTCAATTTTTAATAATACCTGTCGCGGCCAAGCGTGCTTGTGGATTGTAGAGATTTAGCGTTTGCCTGTACTCTTGGCAACCCGTTTTGCATTGAGCCAATAAGTTTTCACTAATCTCAGTGATATTTCAGGGTTGTCAATTTTTTTGACGATTTCGCAGTATCACTTTCAATAGGGATTTACGTTATGAATACTCGCCGCGACTTTTTACAAAAACTCAGCGCTTCCTTTCTCGTACTAAATTTGCCCGGACAAGTTTCGGCATCCTCTACTGAATTGATAAATCAATCTTACGATGGGCCAACCTTAAGGGTTGCCATAATGGGGCTTGGTAGTTATGGCCGTCGCGTTGCGGAGGCTATGCAGTTCTGTAAAAAAGCTAAGGTAGTGGGTGTTATTAGTGGCACGCCTACAAAAGTTTCCGAATGGCAGGCTAAATACAATATTCCCTCCGCCAACTGTTACAACTATGAAAATTTTGATGCTATTAAAAATAACCCCGATATAGATGCGGTCTATGTAATTACACCTAACGCGCTTCATCGTGACCAAGTGATCCGTGTTGCCAATGCCGGCAAACATGTGATCTGCGAGAAGCCTATGGGGTTAAACGCGAAAGAGGGGCAGGCGATGATCGATGCCTGTAAAAAAGCCAATGTGAAGTTGTTGGTTGGTTATCGCATGCACTTTGAGCCCAATACACTTGAGATAGTGCGTCAGAGAAGCCAAGGTGAGTTTGGTGAAATCCTGTCATTTGAAGGTGCTACGGGTTTTACTATAGGTGACCCTAATCAATGGCGGCTAAACAAAGAGCTAGCGGGTGGTGGCGCATTAATGGATGTAGGTATCTACGCTGTTAACGGTGCGCGCTACATGGTTGGTCAGGAGCCTATTTGGGTCACGGCTCACGAAACTAAAACCAACCCCGTCAAATTTAAAGAAGGCGTGGATGAAACGATTCAATTCCAATTTGGCTTTCCAAACGGAGCCTTGGCCAGCTGTATTTCCAGTTACAACATCAGTAATTTGGATCGTTTCCAGGTAAATGGTCAAAAAGGCTTCGGTGAACTTCGCCCTGCATTTGGATACGGCCCTATCAAGGCTAGAACGCATAAGGGCGAGCTGAATTATCCACATGTTCCCCACCAAGTCGCCCAAATGGATGAAATGGCAGCGATCATCTTTGGAAATAAGAAGCCTCAAATTCCAGTGGACGGTGAGGAAGGGCTAAAAGACCTGAAAATCATTGACGCGATTTATCTTGCGATAAAAACCGGTAAGAAAGTCTCCTTAAAGATTTAGTTTGAGCTCCCTTTTTCGATTGAAGTTGGGTATTCCGGTTGTGGGTCACATTTTATTACCGAAGCCGCTTTCACCGGCCCCAAACTTCCCGTTTTGCTGATTATTTGCTCAACCCCAAAAGGGGTTGGGCAGAATTTACTCAGGATGTAGCAGTTTCCGCTTTTTCCCGTCTAAATTGGGCGCAAATGCCTTTCTTAAGCCGCCCGCAAGCGTGTAGAATCCAGCCTTTTACAAGGTCATTGGCTCGCGCAGGTTTCCACCTAAACAATAATGAAATCAAGCGACTAGCAGCCCAATGCCATAACGAATTCACGAGTGAAACGGAACTATGCGGCTAAAGTGCATCAAGCTGGCAGGCTTTAAATCGTTTGTTGACCCCACCACGGTCAACTTCCCCAGCAATTTGTGTGCTGTTGTGGGCCCTAACGGTTGCGGCAAGTCCAATATCATCGATGCTGTGCGCTGGGTAATGGGCGAATCATCCGCCAAAAACCTGCGCGGCGAAAACATGACTGACGTTATTTTCAACGGCTCTAGCGGCCGTAAACCCGTAGGTCAAGCCTCCATCGAACTCGTATTTGATAACAGTGACGGCACTTTATTGGGCGAGTACGCCGCCTTCACTGAAATTTCTATCAAACGTAAAGTAACCCGCGATGCGCAAAACCACTACTACCTTAATGGCACAAAATGTCGTCGTCGTGACATCACCGATATCTTCCTCGGCACGGGTTTAGGCCCACGCAGTTACGCCATTATCGAACAAGGCATGATCTCCAAACTGATCGAAGCTAAGCCAGAAGATTTGCGCGTTTATATCGAAGAAGCTGCCGGTATTTCAAAATACAAAGA
>CAZZEV010000278.1:0-1579 GCA_964653305.1 uncultured Cellvibrionaceae bacterium
AAGGCATTTTGCGTTTGGCGGCGGAGAGTTTGAAAACCTTTTCGATTGTGGATTAATTGCATTCGCTAAAGCAAAAAAAACGCAGCCTAGGCTGCGTTTTTTTATGTCTAAAATTTTATCGCTATCTGCAAAAATTACTCTTCGCTTTCAATCAGCTCACGGTAATCGTGTGCATCCAAAGCTTCATCCAACTCTGCCAAATCATCTGGCTTAACGCGGAAGAACCAGCCGTCGTCATAGGGTGATGAGTTAACGGTTTCAGGTGCGTCAGCCAAGGCTTCGTTTACGGCAATCACTTCACCGCTAACAAGCGAGTAAATGTCAGATGCTGCTTTTACCGATTCCACTACACCCGCTTCTTCGCCAATGGAAACACGGCTGCCCACTTCTGGGGTTTCAACGTAAACCACATCGCCCAATGCATCTTGCGCGTGGTCGGTAATACCGATGGTTACGGTACCGTCTTCTTCAATGCGTGCCCACTCGTGGCTGCTGAGGTATTTCAATTCTTTGCGGATGTCGCTCATGATGGTTTCCTTTGTTCTAAAAATATTTTGAAAGTTCTTCGTTAAACCAGAGGTTTGCCGTTGCGTACAAAGTTGGGCGCAACCACATCCACTAATACTTGCTTGCCACGCATGTCTACATGGCATTGGCTTCCAACACTCGCAGGTACGCGCGCTAGGGCTATAGAATAGCCTAAAGTTGGCGAAAATGTCCCGCTGGTAATCACGCCTTTTTGCTCACTGCCGTCTACCGATACCACCTGTTCTGCGCGCATAACGCCGCGTTCACGCAATACTAATCCCACCAATTTAAAGGCTGGGCCGGCATTTTTTTCGGCTTCAATTACGTTGCGGCCAATGAAGTTACGTTCGGCGGGTGCCCATGCGATTGTCCAACCCATATTGGCGGCGAGGGGCGATACGCTATCGTCCATTTCGTGGCCGTAGAGGTTCATGCCTGCTTCCAAGCGCAAGGTGTCGCGCGCGGCTAAACCACAAGCCGGTACGCCAGCGGCATTAAGTGCTTTCCAGAAAGTCTCGACCTCTGCGTTTGGCAACATGATTTCCAAGCCATCTTCGCCGGTGTAGCCGGTACGGGCGATAAACCATTCGCCTTCGGGCAAGCCTTGGAATATTTTCAGGCGATCTATTACGGCAGCGCGCGCGGCAGAAACCACGGTTTTGGTGAGTTCGATGGCTTTTGGGCCTTGAATCGCGACCATGGCTAAATCATCGCGTTCAGTCAATTCAACCTTAAAATCAGCGGCGATTTTGGTCATCCAAGCCAAGTCTTTTTCGCGGGTGCCACAGTTAACTACCGTCCGGAACCAGCCGCTCATGTTATAGACAATCAAATCATCGATCACACCGCCATCAGCGTTGAGCATACCGCTGTAGAGCGCTTTGCCCGGAATGGCTTCAATCTTGGTCACGTCATTGGCGAGCAAATATTGCAGGTAAGCTTTGGCATCTTCGCCTTTAACATCCACCACGGTCATGTGCGAAACATCAAACATGCCAGAGGCGGTGCGCACATGATTGTGCTCTTCAATTTGCGAGCCGTAATTCACCGG
>CAZZEV010000278.1:1589-4230 GCA_964653305.1 uncultured Cellvibrionaceae bacterium
CATATCCCAGCCGCCAAAATCGACCAGCTTGCCGCCCATTGCTTGGTGGGTGGCGTAAAGCGCGGTTTTAAAACCCATGAGGTGCCTCGAATGTCAGAAGGGAGGGGTGAAAAAGGCCGCTATTCTAACGGCCAGCGCGCATCTGCACCAGTTGATTCCTTAGTGCTTCGTCTATCGTCCTTTAGCGCTAAGGCGATGTGGTTGGGGGTGTGCCTGTATTTTGGGTTTCAGGGTTGAACCAAAAATGCTCAAATTTACGATGGGTTTCTTCCGGCATGTAGGGGTTTTCAATCCGGATGACACGGCGGTTCTTCAAGTCGGCCTTGGCGATAAACTGTCCGTTATATTCTTGGAACAGTCTGTCAAAGCTACCATCGCCCAACATGCTTTCAAGCCCCTGCTGAATGTCTTTAGCGAGCGCGGCATTGCGAGGATTTACATAAAAAAAATAGGCGATGGGGTACTGCAACACCAAATGTTTCTCAATGACCACATTGCTTAGCATAGATTTTTGATTGGTTTCTTCGTCCCAAATTTCAGCGATAGAACGGGGGAAGTAATTAAAACGCTTAGACATCAGCATTTTAAAGGTGCCTGAATAAGAAGGCGTTTCCACTAAATTGAATTTATTGGCTTTTAAAATAGAGGTGTCATGCCAGTATTTGACTTGCCCAAGCGGGATTTTTTTCAGTTCCTCAGCGGTGGTAATGTTCGCGAACAAGGGCTGCTCATCGGCATTGATGAAAAAAATTCGCCAGCCGATTAAGCCTTTATCAATGGGGATTTCAATGGGCATTAGGCGCTTGTCTACTTCTGGGCCTGGGGCATCCCAAAGCACATCAATTAAGCCATCAACCACCATTTGCATTTGCCTAGCATGGGTTGCGCCGCGAACGCGCATAACTGTTTTATAGGGCTTGCCTGAGCGTGCCAGCGCTTGGCTTAGCAACTCTATAAAATACAAATTGCGATCATCTTTAACATTCACCGAGTCCGTACCGGTGTAGCCTACTTCAAGGGTATCTTGAGCCTTGCTGGGCGTTGGGCAGCCAATCAGCAAGAGAATCGCTAGAAGAGTGCCGAGGCGCATGGATACTAGTGGGTACTGCCAGAAACGTATTGTTGTCATTTATTGTTATATAAATACTAGAGTGGTAGTTGGGTTTGCTAGTCAGTATAGCCGCGAATAAGCGCATGTCATTACACTCATGTCCGTAAAGGGGCATACTGCATTAGGTTGTCCCCACCTTTTGGTTAAGGAGCATACAAATGAGCATCAAGTCTGTATTAAAAATAGCCGCATTTGTGTTGGTCGGTTTAATCGCTCTCATCATCGTTTTAGTGTTGGTGGTAGACGCCAATAAATTCAAGCCACGCATTCAAGATGCCGCTGCCAAGCAGGGCATAGCGCTTAATATGCGCGGCGATTTGAGTTGGACTCTCTGGCCTTCCATTGGTTTGGTGGTAAATGAAGTGTCGATTGCCGATAGCGATGCGCCGCAAAAAATTATTGCTGATATTAAAAAAGCCAGTTTTCTGGTTGCGCTGGTTCCGTTGCTACAAGGCGATGCACAAGTTAAGCATGTTTTGGTGGATGGCGCAGTGATTGAATTGGACGTGGATGAAAAAGGCGAAGGCAATTGGAAAAAGTTTATCAAGAAGCAAGATAAATCTGCTGCAGAGACCAAAGCTTCTGCTGAGGTAAAAGAATTAAACCTTGCCATCGAAAAAATCAGTGTGCACAACAGCCAAGTTACCTACACCAATCTAGCGAGTGGCAAAAAGTTTGCGCTAAAAAATATCAATGTGGATATGGATGATGTGAATATCAAAGGCACGCCTTTTGATGTAAAACTTGCAGCGGAGAGCGAAGTCACAGATAGCAAAGCTAACACCACAACTACGATTAAAACCATATTGCACACCAGCCTTGCCATTGGCGAAGGTTTTAATTCTGTAACGCTTGATAATGGCGATGTGCAATTGGAGCTTCATGCGGCAGATACCGCAGCCATTAAATTAACTTACTCGCTTAAGTTGGACGAATTAAAAAATAAACTGAGCTACCAAGGTAAGTTTGCAATTCCCGCGACCAACCTCAAACAATTAATGGCTGTTTTTGGTGTGAAACATGTAACTGCTAACCCCAAAGCCTTAAGTGAATTTAGTGTAAGTAGCGATTTTAAAGGCGATAAAAAACACGTGAACTTGAGTGGCGTGCAGTTGCAAGTGGATAAAACCCATTTTAAAGGCAGCTTGGGCTTGGCGGATTTTGCGAGCAAAGCGCTTGCGGTGGATTTGCAAGGTGATGAAGTGATTTTAGATGATTACCTTGCCCCCAAAACCGATGAAAAAACACAGATAGCGGCGACTGGCACAGGTGATGAACCATTAATTCCGGTGGAAATACTGCGTACACTCAATGCCGATATTAAACTCAGTTTCAATAAACTAACCTTTACCGATTTAGCCTTAGAGAAACCGCTCTTAACCCTAAACTCCAAAAATAGCATTTTGCGTCAGCAATTAAACGCCAACGCCTACAGTGGCACTATTCACCAAAAAACCGAAGTGGATACGCGCAATAACAACCCGCAGTTGCAGTTTGAAGCTGTGTTGCAAGGTGTTGAAGTTGCACCTT
>CAZZEV010000279.1:0-4199 GCA_964653305.1 uncultured Cellvibrionaceae bacterium
GCCGGTTACGTGATCGGTAAGTGTGCCGCTAAAGTCTTGAGATTTTGCGATACCGAGGTCAGTAATTTTGGCGAGCTTGTGTTTGTTGATTAAGATATTTTCCGCTTTTAAATCGCGGTGAATAATTCCGGCGTCGTGCGCTATGGCTAAACCCTGTGCAATTTGTGCCAGCCACTGCATACGCTGCGCATTGGAAACTATGTGCTCGCGTAAATGTTGCTGCAGGTTTTGCCCGTCTACAAATTCCATCACCAGCGCGAGTTGTCCATCGCTTTCTATATAGTCGTAAATCTGAACAATATTGGGGTGGTTGAGTTTGGCAAGGAGCAGGGCTTCGCGTTTAAAGCGTTCGCGGTAGTGGGGTTCAATCAGTTCGGTGCGCAAACATTTAATCGCCACTTGGCGGTCTAAACGGGAATCGCGCGCAAGGTAAACCAACCCCATCCCGCCGCGGCCTATGCTGCTGAGGATGGTGTAGTGACCTAGTTGGGTTAATTCCCCAAGTTGTAGCGGCGATTGCGTCATTCAGTCTTCTATTTATAGTTGTCTATTTATTGTGTATTTGGTCTTGTAGAAGGGAGTCGTCATCCCGTAGGGATCCAGTGACCTTGCTTTTTGAAAGACGCTGGATTAGCTTCGCTGGTCTACGGCTCCTACGGGATGACGATTCCCCTATAAAGTAAATTCCCCGTTCGCCCTGAGCGCGTAGCAGTCGAAGGGTTTTATTTTTAAGCCATTACCAGTGGTAACTCTAGTACGAGTGCTCCACCTTTATAAATTTTAAATTTGTCGCAGCCAAAACGGATTTTACCGCCGCGCCTTTCCACCAAGTTCTGCAAACCTAGAAGGGTGGGCAGGGCATCGGCAATTTGTTTGCGCAGGCGAAAAATATAAATGTTCATGTGGGTGTTATCTAACCCCAACTCATCGGCGAGTATATCCGTATACACCCAACCTTGGTTAATACTCTCTAAACCGAGTGCGGCATCATCTGCACGGTGGCGAGCCAATTGTGCCAAGAGGTAATGATGGTTGCGTATCGCCAAATCCACTTTTTGTTGGTTGCCTACCAGCGCAAGCTGAGTTGTCTCTTCATCCAAGCTTAGGCTGAACACAAACTCCATATCATTAAGTTGTTGCAAGTTAACGCTATGGGCTTCGGTGGGGCCGTATATTTGTGCGCGTATTAACTGCCAATGCACACTGCCTATTTGCACTAAATCGCCATTCTTAACGGCGTAGGTTAAGTGCTCTTGTTGAGCATTTAGCGTTTCTACTTGCCACTCTTGTTTTTGTTCATCGAAATAGAGCGCAAGCTCGGGGTTATAGGCATCGGGTAATAAATGGTAGCGCGCTAAATAAATCGGCTGCGGTAAGGTGCCATCGGCAATCTGCACAGGCCAAAGCATATCGGCGGGTGGGCTTAGGTCTATCACCTTTAAAGCGGGATCGCTGAGTTCCGCAAAATGCAGTTCATCACCTAAACCCAAGGGAATGGATTCGCCCGCAGCCAGATTAACGGTATTCAACCAAGTGCCATTAAGCCCCAAGTTTTTGATGCGCCACTCGCTGCCAGTCCATTCAATGGCGGCGTGGAGTTTGGATACATAGGGTTTATCGATATGGGTATCAACAGAATTCGCCAAGCGGCCAAAGGTATGGTGCGGCGCTAGGGGGACATAGGTTTGCGTTGCGATGTCTAAAATATAAGCCATAAAAATCAATACACAGGGTTAGTGTTCCGCTCTTAAATTCCCTGTTTATGGTTTCCACATTTGCCCAAACGGCGCCGTGTAATAGCGTGTAATGGGCAAGTCACTGAATTGGTCATAGAGTGCCACAGTCTAGACAAGGTTTCACCCGTTTATAACGACGAATCGCGCTTTTCATGTGCGTATTGGGGGTGAAGTTTGTGTCCTAAAGGAGCCGAGCCAATGATGTCAATTTTCCAAGCGCCTAAACCCAATAAACCCGTGGCTAAAGCCGTCTATGCGTTTGATGAGCAATCGGGCTCGAAATGGGTTCCTCTGAATAAGAGTTTCATTACGCTCGCCAAAATTATCTTACAAGCTGCCGCTGAGCGCATTGGCGTTAAGGGTGTAGCCGTTACTTTGCGCTGCGTGACTCATCAAGGTTATCGCCACTTGCTCCTGTGCGGCGATCAGCCCAACGACACCAACAGTGCGTTTGGCGCCGTGGAAGAATTTATTATTTCCAACGAAGATTCGTTGACGCCCATGAATGAGCGTTTTAGTCACTTAGATACTGTATCGGTTTCTATGGATTACCAAGGCCAGCGTTTGGGTTATTTAATAGCCACACTGCCAGATGCCGATTTTAAAGAGCAAACCATGCGCCGTTCACCGCGCGTAATTGAGAGCGAGTTACAGGGGGTTGCCAGTGAGCTGGGTTCAATTATTACCCGCTACCAAACACGCTACCGCGCTATTTTTATTTATGGCGACCAAAGTTATTGGGTTGGGAATAGTGCGGCATTGCGCCAGTTGGATAAGCGCATTGAACAATTAAAAGACGTAACCAAACCCATTTTAATTCGCGGCAATAAAGGCACAGGAAAAACCATTGCGGCGCGCAGTATTCACTGTTCGCGTCACCAAGGTATTTTGCCGTTTATTGAATCGTCTTGTAATGAATGGCAAGAAGGCGCTGCCGCCAGTATTTTGCAGGCACTTTATGCCTACGCTAAAGGCGGCACTTTGTACTTGCGCAATGTGGATTGTTTGTCTGGCAATAACTTGGAGATTTTGCAGCATTTTTGGGAAAGCATAAAAAAGGATTTGGCGGTGAAAGGACCAGAGGAGGCAGCAGGGATTATTTTCTCTGTAAGCCGTAAGCATTACTCCAATGCTTATGATTTGAATGAGTGGTTAAAGGACAACACTGTTGAATTACCCCTGCCGGATTTGGCAGACCGTCGTGAAGATTTGCGCGATTTAGTAAACTTTTTTATAAACGAATACACACTTTCCGTTGAATTTGATTTTACCGAGCATGCGTGGCGATTGTTAGAAGCCTTTAGCTGGCGTGAAAACGTGGAGCAGCTAAAGCGCGTTATACAGAAGGTGGCATTGGTTGCTGAAGAGCCGCTGGTGACTGTGAGTTTATTGGAGCCATTGCTAAGGGATTAGTAGGAGCATACTAAACGCCGCGTCAGGATGATGCGGCGTTTTTTTATGGGCGCTTTTTATGCAATTATTTATGGAGCTGGTTTTAAAGGGTGCTTCTTAAGGATTACATCTGTTTGTGGGAAAGGAATTGTGATTTTATTGGCATCAAACGCGAGTTTAATGTTTTCGTTCAAGGCAAATCGTACCGCCCAATAGTCATCGGCTTTAACCCAAGGGCGCACTACAAAGTTCACGCTACTGGCGGCAAGTTCACCCACAGCAACTTCGGGTGCTGGTTCTGTTAAAACACGCTTTTCTTCGGCAATGACTTTTAAAATAATTTCTTTGGCTAAACGAATATCATCGCCATAGCTCACCGCAAAAATCATATCAATACGGCGTGTTTGGCGCGATGAGTAGTTAATAATATTACTGCTGTAAATCGCCCCGTTAGGAATAATCACTTCTTTGTTATCGCCGGTGTAGAGCTTGGTAGAAAAAATACCGATGGTTTCAATAATCCCGGAAGTGCCCGCCGTTTCTACAAAATCCCCCGCTTTAAACGGGCGAAAAATTAACAACATAAAACCCGCCGCAAAATTTTGCAGCGAACCTTGCAGCGCAAGACCAATGGCAAGACCTGCAGCACCGAGCATGGCGATCAGTGAGTTGGTGTTAACCCCCAAGTGATCTAAGGCAGCAACGAGTACAACAACTAATAATAAAGCGCGCACTACTGAGCCAAGGAAGTCGATAAGAATTCGATCCAGCTTGGTATGGGACAAAACCTTTTCTAATGCACGGCTAATAATTTTCGCAACAATTTGGCCGACGATAAAAATGGTTAAGGCAACCCCAACCTTTAACGACCAAGGCACAATGTGGAGATCAAAAAATGTTATTAGTTGAGCTTTTTCAAACATAGTTTTCTCTGTAGTAAGTAAATTTTTCTTTTCTCGCTCCCAAGCTCTAGCTTGGTAGCGCCAATCTGAATTCCCAAGCTGGAGCTTGGGAACTAGGCATATAAAAGGGAGTCGTCATCCCCGCAGGGGATCCAGTGACTTTGCCGTG
>CAZZEV010000280.1:0-4175 GCA_964653305.1 uncultured Cellvibrionaceae bacterium
CCGTTGGGCGCTATAGTAGGCGATTCGTCGTAATTTGTCTCGGTCAAAATGCGCATATTTCCCGATTTTAAGTCTTGCGCAGCTATCTGATAAGTACCACCTGGGCGCTTATTGACCATTACTAGACTCTTGCCATCGGGAGAAACGCGACCACGCGCGTTATAATCGCCGTCGAAGGTTACACGTTCTGTTATACCCGTTGCAAGTGTTACTTTATAAATCTGTGGTCTTACGCCACGATCAGATGTGAAAAATATACCCGTTCCATCAATTGTCCAAGAGGGTTCAGTATCAATCGCATACATATTAGTGATGCGAGTGAAGGTTCTACTAGCCAAATCTACGGTGTAAATCTCTGGATTATCATCTTTAGAAAGCACCATAGCCAACTTTTGACCATCTGGTGACCATGCAGGCGCGCCGTTGAGGCCCTTGAAGTTGGTGATCTGCTCTTTGCGGCCGGTTGACAGTGATTGCACATAGATCGCCGGGCGACCAGACTCGAAGGAAACATAGGCAACGCGGGTTCCGTCCGGCGACCACACGGGCGAAAGTATTGGCTGCTTAGACTCAAACAACTGACGCGGGCGGGCGCCATCAAAATCAGACAGCATCAAACGTGAGCGAACTGGGCGCTGAAATGCTTCGACGTAGATAATTTTGGTCGAAAAAATACCACGGATATTGGTAATAGTTTCGAAAACCTTGTCACTGATTTTATGTGCCACATCGCGCAATTGCGCATCCGTGCCTTCAACGGTAGTTTTAATCAATACACGCTTTTGCTGGACGACATCAAACAACTCATAGGATGCACTATAACGACCAGCCTGTTCGGTAATGCCGCCTATTAACAGATATTCAGCTTTAATTGATTTGAAGTCATGATATTTGATTTCACTTTCAGAACGAGGGTGGCGGATCAACTGCTCTGGCGGGATTGATTCAAAAAGACCACTAAAATTCAAATCATTGCGGATGATTGCCCCTATATCCTCAGACATCTTTGGGCCGACATAATAAAAGTCATCAACCGCAATTCGCGTCGGATTATCAACACCCTTATCGATAATAATATTAGCGCCCTGGGCGCTAACGTAACTCGCTACGAACATGGTTATTAAAAGTAAGTAATGCTTCACCGACGTAAATCCCCTGGATTGAAAGTAAATTTAAAATTGCGATATCTTCTTTCAAAAATATCGGGCGGAATGTTTCTTACTTCTTCAAACCGATCAACTTTCTTTACTGCTTGCACAGCTGAGCGGTCAAATGCAGGATCACCACTGCTCTTACTAATTTCCACCGATGTCACCAAGCCATTAGGCAACATACTAATATCCAAAACGGTAATCATGCCCTTTACTGCAGAAGGCGGACGACTCCAATTCTGAACGACTTTTTCATAAAAAAGCTGATCGTAACTTTTTACGTTGACGTTGGTATCATCAACGCGATTGGTCAGCATTTGCTCTTCTTTTTGCATTTGCGCTTCAAGCGCCTTCAGCTCTTCTCGGCGCTGCTTTTCTGCTTTTTTCTTTTTTTCCGCTTCCGCTAGCGCCTTTTGTTCTTCTTCCAATTTTTTCTGCTTTTCTGCCTTAGCTTTTTCGTCAGCTTCTTTTTTAGCCTTTTCCTTCTTTAACTTTTCTTCGCGAACCTTTTGTTCTGCCTCAGCTTTTTCTTTTTGCTCCTGAACTTTCTGCACTTGCGCTACAGATTCAGCTTCTTGCGCCTCTTGCTCTTTTTGCTGTTTGGTTTGTTTTAAATCCGGATTGTTTTTTCCATCCAACACCTGCTCTTTTTGCTGCAACGGGACAGGCTTTGCCTTGGGCGCCAAATCAACCAAAGTTGCCGTAACAAAATGGGGTTCATACGGCTCAGGTTCTTCTTGAAAAAAATCAAACTTTAAAACGATAAGAGCAGCAAGCACAGCATGCAGTAGCACACTGAGAAATACTGGCAGTGAAAATATGCTAGAAAACTTCATAAACAACCTAACGCGCAGGCGGATCGGTAAGTAAACCCACCGAAGGTGCGCCAGCCGTTTTTAATTCACCCATCAACTCTACAATTACGCCATAAGACACATTGCGATCACCCTGAACAAAAACCAACGTATTGGGCTTTGCGATCAATATTTTGCTAACAATATCTTTAATTTCGTGAAGAGGCCGCGCAGTTTCCCTATCACCACCAATGCCTTCACCACCAGACTCGATGTAGTAACCACCGTCTTTTTTAACAGACACGGTGATTGGCTCATCATCTTTGGTATCAACAGGCTCAGAAGAGGCTTTAGGCAGCTCCACCTTGATACCTTGAGTCATCATGGGTGCAGCAATCATAAAGACCACTAGCAATACCAACATCACATCGATAAACGGCACGACATTGATTTCTGCTTTGAGATTTTTTTTAACTTTCGGTCCGAATCCAGACATGGCAAATAACCTATTTCGCTTACACTAAATCCACAAACATTTGTAGCCAGTACTTATTTGCTATGCACCTGGCGATGAAGAATCGTTGAAAATTCTTCGGCGAAGGTTTGATAGTTACTCAGCAATGCTGACGAGCGCGATGAAAATTTGTTGTAAGCCAACACCGCAGGGATTGCAGCAAACAGACCCATAGCGGTTGCAATCAGCGCCTCAGCAATACCAGGCGCGACGGTTGCCAAAGTAGTTTGATGGACATTTGAAAGATTCATAAACGAATTCATGATGCCCCACACTGTGCCGAACAATCCAACATAGGGGCTAACAGAAGCAACGCTCGCCAAGAAAGGTAAGTTTTCGTCGAGTTTCTCCTCTTCGCGGGCAAGCGCAACACGCATGGCGCGCTGAGCGCCATCCATAATTGCCTCGGCATCCGCACCCGCCTGTTGACGTAAACGAGTAAACTCTTTGAAGCCAGCGCGAAAGATATTTTCGATACCTTCAATACGGTCGTGACCATTACCTTGACGAAACAATTGATTGAGATCGATGCCCGACCAGAATTGTTTTTCAAAATAATCAAAAGCAATTTTAGCTTTGCGCTGATAAAGCCCGCTCTTAAAAATCATCACCCAAGAAACTACCGAGGCCGCAACCAAAATCAGCATGACGAGTTTTACTGCAATAGTCGCTTCGCCGATAAGGACCATAACTGACATTGTATTTTCTGCATCTGTCATAGGGAAATTAACCTTGAGAATGTGTTTCGATAAATAGTGTGGCTTGCTGATGCATATGAACAGGTATTGCACGAGGCTTCATTACCGAGGCATCAACACAAGCAACGCGCACCACACCGGTACAAAGCAACTCTTGATTACGAAATACCTGCTGTTTAAATTCAACATAGGTTCGCGCTAATTTGATGATGCAGGTGGTTACGCTCAACTCATCATCAAGTCGCGCAGAGCGATGGTAGTCAATCTGCGCAGAATGAACGACTAATAACAAGCCTTCATCCAAAATTGCGGGCTTATGATAACCCAATGCGCGAAAAAATTCTGTACGGCTGCGCTCCATGAATTTTAAATAATTTACGTAGTAAACGATGCCGCCCGCATCCGTATCCTCAATATAAACCCGAATGGGAATACTGAAATCTCTTTTAGTCATAGCCAACTCTGTACAGATTTTATTCGGATTTGTTGTTTATCGATAATCACTCGCCCGCCTCTTGCTGCAAACGCTTGGGCATTGGAATTCCAAAATGCACATAGGCATTATTGGTTAAAACGCGACCACGCGGTGTGCGCGCTAGAAAACCCTGTTGAATCAAATACGGCTCTATAACATCTTCAATCGTGCCGCGATCTTCACTAATTGCCGCAGCCAAACTTTCTACACCAACGGGGCCGCCATCAAAATTATTCATAAGCGCCATTAGTAAGCGGCGATCCATATGATCAAAACCGCGATCATCCACATTGAGCATATTGAGGGCGCTGTCAGCCATCTCCGCCGTGACCACCCCATTACCTTTCATTTCAGCAAAATCGCGCACACGGCGCAGCAAACGGTTGGCGATCCGTGGAGTGCCGCGCGAACGCTTAGCCACTTCCTCAGCGCCTTGTGCATCCATTTTTACGCCGAGTAAACTCGCAGACCGAGCTACGATATGCGTAAGATCGGCGACATTATAAAACTCCAAACGCTGAACAATACCAAAACGGTCGCGCA
>CAZZEV010000281.1:0-994 GCA_964653305.1 uncultured Cellvibrionaceae bacterium
GATCAGTGACTTCAACTAACAACACATCATGGAGCAAGCTGTGCTAAAAATTCTTTTAAAATCTGCAACAACACTTTTACTCTTTACCTCCATCAGCGCTAAAGCCCTTCCCATTGTAGAAGCCGATGCCTTTACAGCAGGTGATAACAAGGCTGTACTAGAAACAGCTACAGGTTTAACTTGGTTGGATTATGGGGTTAACAGCGATAAAAGCTACAACACGGTAGTAAGTGAATTAAATACCGTTTATGCAGGCTGGCGCTTACCCACTCAGGCTGAAGTTGTAAATTTATGGACAAGTTTGTTTGGCACTGAGCCGCATCCCGTTTCTTCTATATTGCAGAGTTTTTCCTGTAGAGAATTAAATTGTTACTCTGAATATTCAAGCCTGCTTTCAATTTTTGGCAAAAATGATGTTGGGCCTTTTGCATCAGTGAGTTTTGTGTTCTCAAATAGCCAAAACACTGTATACCATACTACCTATACTCATTTTTATGATGTGACTTATCTTGGCTTTGCATCTTTGATTATGGAATGGGATGGTTTCGACAAAGACAGAGCATTCGGACGTAGCACCATGCTTGTAAAAGATGCTACGAAAACCGAAGTACCCGAACCCTCCACTTTGTTTTTATTTGCTCTCGGGCTTATGGGTTTAGGCGTAGCACGCTTTCGTAAAGCCGCTTAATTTTGTTCCGTAGGTGGAATCGAGATCGATAAGAAAATCTGGTTTGTGAACAAATCTAAAAACCTAGATAAACCCGCCGAATAAAAAAGCAAGTCTTCGCTAGAAGCTTGCTTTTTTAATTTTTGATATATGTTACCGGCATTGACAACTCCGCTCAATTTTTCAAAAGGAAAACACCCATGAGAAATATTTTCTCAGCAATAATAATAGTTATTACAATGTCATTCGCAAATTTAGCAATGGCGACCCCCATAGCGGTCAAAAACTATGAAGTATCGTTTTATAGCCCCTCCCTAGAGAAGCCAA
>CAZZEV010000281.1:1004-4118 GCA_964653305.1 uncultured Cellvibrionaceae bacterium
ACGTTGGCTGTCAAGAACAGCGATGGCAACGTTGACTTTTCATTCGAAGTCAATATTGGTGCCATCACTACCCCGTCAAGCGAAGATGAGTTTATTGATCAATTCATTGTGAATTGGCTTTCGCCAAATGAAGATGCTGAATATGAATTCGCACCTCAGTCACTCCATATCACTGGAAGTGCCACTACAGGTTTCCAATCCTTTTTTAATGAGATTGATGATGTTCAGTTCTACAACTACCACGAAGGATTTGCATTTGATGGATTTCAAGTATTACCTATTACTGAATTTTTCGTAATCAAAAAATCCGCGCCAACCGAAGTACCCGAACCCTCCGCTTTATTTATATTTGCTCTCGGGCTTATGGGTTTAGGTCTAGTACGTACTCGTAAAGCTGCTTAATTTAATGTTAGCTCTGAAAGCGCAAATAAAAACGCCCCGACATGTCGGGGCGTTTTTTATATCGTAAACATTAGATTTTACGACGGCGTGTCATCACAAGACCCGCCAAACCTAAACACAACAAGATTAGGCTTGTTGGTTCTGGAACAGATACGCTATCCACGTGACTTTTGTAAATTAACGTACCGCTTTTATTAAAAGCTGCGTATTCAGATGCTGGCGGAGCATTGAAATAGAACCCTGTAACATTTTGTTCGCCAGCCCAAATATATTCAGCAGTTTCAAAATTGTTATGAAAATACAAATTAACGTAATTTTCTAAGGAACCAAATACAGACTCAAAGCTACCAAGAGGGTAATTGCCATTTTCGCTAGATGCCTGACTAGCACCTGTACCGAGCAAGCCATTAAATAAACTTAAGCCTTCATTCCATTCATCTTTAGAAACACTAATGGAACTCCAACCACTGCGAGTAGTACCTACATCGTACTTTACAGAGTTAGTAACACCAAATAACACAATATCCAACTCTGAATTATTTGAAACAACGTATTGGTTCAAATAACCAGTACAACAACCGGCACTTGTTTCTTGAATATCCACAACACTTGCATTAGCGCAAAATGAAGACACTAGAAATAAAGCAGAAACCCATAATTTACTTATTGAAACCTTCACCGTAAAACTCCTTTGTTAACATTAAATACCCATTAGTTGCCATCGCAGTTAATTTAATCAAAACTTTAGCAGCGCGAAAATTGTACTACACATCAGTGAAAATATGAACTAACGCACAAAACAAAAACGCCCCGATATGTCGGGGCGTTTTCGTCTTCATGAAGCGTTGAAATATTACCGCGGCAAATGCTTCGGCAAAATCCTATTCAACACTTCTGCGATATAACCCAAAAACAACGTACCCATGCTGGAGCGGTAGTAGTGTGGGTCGCGATTGCCAACGGCGAGTAAGCCGAAGGCGTTGCCATGAACGAGGGGAACGGTGGCTACTGAGCCAATTTCTTCGGCGTATTTGCCAAAGATAAATTGCATTTCTTTTGCACCAAGAGTACCGCACATGGCGCGGTTACTTTTGAGGATATTGCCAATATTGTCGCGCGCTTGTGCAAGTGAAACAACGTGCGCTTGGCTGCTGGGGATTTTATCGATATTGCCGAAGAAAAATAAACTGGTGTATTGAATACCAAAATCTTTATCGAAGCAGTAGTAAAGCGCATCCACTATATCGCCCAAGTCTTGGCCTTCTAATAAGGTGAGTACGAGGCGTTTGGTTTTATCAAATAATTTATCGTTGTCGCGCGCATTATCAAGTAATTTGCTTAGGCGATGGCGCATATCCATATTGCGTTCACGCAATACCGAGATTTGTCGTTCGATTAAAGAAACTGCACTGCCGCTTTCGTGCGGCAGCGATAATTCTGCAAGCAAATCAGGATAGGCTTCAAAAAAATGGGAGTTCTCTTGCAAGAAAGCCGCAACCTGTTCTGGCTCTAAAGGATCGGCAAGTGTTTTATTATTATCATTCATCAACTCATCACCTATTGTAGTAATACTTCTGTTAAATATTTACTTGTCCGTGAAATACGGTAGTTGCAGGCCCTGTCATTATCACAGGATGACCTTCGCCAGCCCACGTGATTTGCAAACTGCCACCGGGTAAATTTACTTTCACGTTGTCATTCAATAAATTGCGCAAACGTCCTGCTACAACGGCGGCACAAGCGCCCGTGCCGCACGCAAGTGTTTCGCCTGCGCTGCGTTCAAATACGCGCAAATCAATTTCACTCGCAGAAATTTTTTGCATAAAGCCAACGTTCACTCGCTGCGGAAAACGCGCGTGATGTTCAACCCGTGGGCCCAAGGTTTCCACTGCCGCTGTATTCACGTTATCCACCAACATAACGGCATGTGGATTGCCCATGGACACCGAAGAAATTTCCAAGCTTTGGCCATCTACATCCAACATATAAGTTGCCGCTTTGGTATCGGCAACGAATGGAATTTCCTGCGGCACTAAACGCGGGATGCCCATATTGACGCTGACCTCACCTTTATCAGTAACGTGCAGCTCAATCAAACCACCAGCGGTTTCCACTTTAATTTTGCGTTTGCCGGTCAATCTGCGCTCGCGCACAAACACGGCAAAACAGCGCGCGCCATTGCCACAGTTTTCGACTTCGCTGCCATCGCAATTAAAAATTCTGTAGCGGAAATCCACGTCGGGATTTTCAGGGTGTTCAACCAATAAAAGTTGATCGCAGCCGATGCCAAAATGACGATCCGACAACTGACGAATTTTATCGGGCGTTAAACGCACGCTCTGACTTATACCATCAATTACGATGAAGTCATTGCCAAGACCATGCATTTTGCTAAAACGTAAGCGCATTTTTCTTTCCAATAATTCTCGACGTTTGCCGACTATTAACCTTACTTTAGAGAAATCGTCATCCCCGTAGGGGATCCAGCGACATTGCTTTCGACTTTAAGGCCACTGGATTCCCTGCGGGAATGACGACTCCCTTCTAAATTTAACGCCTGTAAAAATTATTCTGGTATTACCGCTTCACCACGCAACATATCATCTATGGTTTCGCGTGCGCGTACCAAATGCACTTGGTCGCCATCCACAATTACTTCTGCCGCGCGGCCGCGGGTGTTGTAAGTGGAGCTCATGCTAAAACCATAAGCAC
>CAZZEV010000282.1:0-2158 GCA_964653305.1 uncultured Cellvibrionaceae bacterium
CCACGCATTACCCGCTTTAGCATTACCGTAACTGAAGCTATGGCCTTTGACCACCGGCATTGGAATATCACCCAAATGAAATAGCCAGCCGCGATCTAGTGATAAACGCTCGCGGCCTTCGGGGTTAGTTGTGGGAGTTGGGGCTGCATCGGCCTGCGCAAGACTCACCAGACCGACCAACGCAGCGATCCAACACAGTGAACGAAGGGATTGTTTGATCATGGTTTGCACCTTTGTTTATCGTTTTGTAAATATTAGATTGAATGATAAATCATATATTTAGGATGTGCGACGTTTTTACACGGTTTAACGTTTTAAACTTCAGAGGCAAACAAGCGACTTGTAGAACATCCAGAAGCTCGTTAGGCTGCGCCCCATCTGGTTTTTCTAATAGTCGGTTATCTATGCGTTTTATTTCTTATGTGATATGGCCACTCGTTTTTATAGGGCAGCTCTTGGCGACGAGCTTGTTGGCGTGGCATTTACTTGCACAAATAGATTTCGCCTACCCCACGGGTTATAAATTGCTTGGTCTCAATGGTCATATCGCGGAATTTGCACCCCGCAATCGCCACATTCACGGTTTTGAATTTACCCAGCCCAAGGAACACTGGGAGTTATTTGCACAAATTACTGAGTCAGTACAAAACCAAGGCGAAGGATTGGAAGACATTCATTTCACATTGCCGAACGACACTAGAATTCCATTAATGCATAACGCAGAAGTTATTCACTTACAGGATGTAAGTCATTTAATTCACCAGTTCTATCTCGCAGGCATTGCCGGATTTTTTATTTGGATTATTTCTTTAGCCGTTGCCTATCAACAAAAACTGAGCTTCCCTTCACTGCGCAATATAGTCTTGGGGTTTTGCGGTGGGATTTTTGTTGCCAGTTCCATCGTATTGAGTTTAGGTGCAACCAAGGTTTTTTATTGGCTGCACACCAAAGTTTTCCCTGGGGGGCATCAGTGGTTTTTTTATTATGAAGACTCGCTAATGACAACCCTAATGAAAGCGCCGGATATATTTGCGTTTATTGCGGCATTATTGTTGGTTTTGCTGATGATTATTTGGGGGCTTTCTACGTTTGGAATGGCGAGGTTTTTCAGGAAGAATGCAATAGTGAAGCAAGCAGCAGTCACAACCACTAAGACCAAGAATAGAAAGAAAAGGAATTAAAAAATTAACTTAGATGGATGCAATTTCTTCAGCCGTTAACAGCCGATACTCACCCGCAGCAAGATTTTCATCAAGACTTATATTCCCCATAGATAACCTATGCAGCTCTAAGACTTCATTTTGAAAAAAACCAAACATGCGTTTAATTTGATGATAACGTCCTTCATAAATAGTGAGCTGCGCGGTATGACTGGAAAGGATACTTAGCTCTGCAGGTAGAGTTGTTAAATCTTCAAACTGAAAGTAAAACCCTTCGGCGAACTTTTCTATATATTCCGGCGTAATTTCACTTTGGGTTTTCACCCAATAGGTTTTGGGGATTTTTTGCTGCGGTTGAGTGAGCTTGCGCGACCATTTACCATCGTTGGTGAGCAGCAACAAACCCGTGGTATTAAAATCCAAGCGGCCGGCTAAATGCAGATTTTCTTTTTCTGGCAAATCAATGAGATCAAGTACGGTTTTATTTTTAGTATCTTTGGTTGCGCTTACGCAGCCCTTTGGCTTGTGCAGCATCAAATAGATAGCTTGGCGCGCTTGCAGGATGCTTCCATCTACTTCTACCTGACAGAATTCAGTAATTCTGCCGCGACCTTCGCTCACAGCAACGCCATTCAGGATGACTTTACGCTGCACAAACAGATCGCGCACAGTTTGTGCAGAGTAGGAGAGTTTACTTTCCAGAAAACGATCTAAGCGCATTTAAAACTCAGCAAAATCAAGATCTGGATTTTTTAATCAAATCATAGGCCGCTTGAATTTCTTGCGAGCGCTCAGTGGCAGATTTAATCATTTCTTCTGGGAAACCCTGCCCCATGAGCTTATCGGGGTGGTATTGACTCATTAATTTGCGATAGGCTTTTTTGATGTCTGCATCACTGGTTTCTGCGGTTACACCCAAGGCCTCATAGGCCAGCGCCAAATCATCCCCAGCTTGATTTTTGGCGAAGGAATTTTGCGCACCAATCATTTTGAGTAGC
>CAZZEV010000282.1:2168-4117 GCA_964653305.1 uncultured Cellvibrionaceae bacterium
GCTGTTCAAAGGTTGTGCGTGAAAAGCCAACGCTATCTGCCACTTGCTGCAAAATGTCAACTTCGCGGTTATGCAATACACCATCAACCATTGCGAGGTTAATTAAATACACCAACAACATTTGGCTTAAGTTTGGGCTACGCATACCTAAATCGCGATACGCCATTAAACAGGATTGCAAACTGAAATCGGTGCTCGCACCCTCTTTAAACAAGCGAATCGCTTCGCGTTTATGCTCTGGCGATAGGCCCATTTTATCCATATAGGCTTCAGTGAGCTTTACTTCATTTTCACTGATATGACCATCTGCTTTAGCAATATGGCCCAACAGATTGAATACCTTTTTAAAGAACAAGGCTTGGGATTCTTGCAATTGCTCGCGCGAAATTTTGGTAGGAGTATTACGTTTGCGGTCGTAAAAAAAGAAACCCAGTGCAGCACAGATAAGCGCACCGTAAACATTGCGCGTAACGATAAAGCCCACAATTAAACCAACGATAGTTCCAATCATTTTTAATCTCTATTTAAGACAACGTACAAGGGCATATTTGCTCAATGAAGCTGCCCGAAGGGTAACCCACATGGATGTGGGTTATGAACTACACGATAACATCGAGCAGCCTGCCTTTGTTCTTGCCCATTCTGGGCGCTTTGCAAAATAACCTTGATTCTCTGGCTGCTCATCATAAGGTTTCTGCAACAACTCTAATAGCGTTTGCACCTCAGAAAAATCACCTGAGCTAGCCTTATCAATAGCGACCTGCGCCATGTAATTGCGCAAAACATATTTAGGGTTCGCAAGATTCATACGTGCCTTACGCTCGGCACGAGGCTCGCCGTGAATGACATAATCTTGCTCCACGCGCGCCGCGTAAACGCGCAACCATGCTGCCATAGCGGCAATAGCTTCTGCGCTTGGCTCCATGTAATAGGCGAACTGAATAACCTTAACCAGCGCATCATCGCCTTGCGGAACTGATTGTGAATCAAAATCAGCGAGCAGGCGATAAAAGATAGTCATATCCGTTTCAACTAATTGCAATACGCGGTGCAACTCATCCACCAATTCGACATCACTTTCATTGAAAGCTTTTAGGCCCAACTTATTTGCCATATCCGTTTGCCATTGCGTGGCATAAACACGACGAAACGTATTCAGCCCTTCCTGCAAAGGTTCAACTGATTCAATTAAGGGATAAATAGCATTGGCGAGCTGGGCTAAATTCCAAAGTGCAACTTGCGGCTGATTGATAAATCTATAGCGGCGACCCTGTGCATCCGTCGTATTGGGTGTCCAATCGGGGTCATAACCTTCTAACCAGCCATAGGGGCCGTAATCAATCGTTAAACCTAATATAGACATGTTGTCGGTGTTCATAACGCCATGCACGAAACCAACGCGCATCCAATGAGCAATCATCTCTGCTGTGCGCGAACATATTTCATCGAACCATTGCACATAGGACTCGCGGGTTATTTCAGATTCAGTTTTTGCGAGATGCGGGAAATCTGTGCGAATGGTGAAATCCGCTAATACCTTTAGTAAATCAACATCATTACGCGCTGATAATATTTCGAAGTTGCCAAAGCGTGTAAAACTTTGAGCAACCCGGCATACCACCGCGCCTGGTTCCCATTGCGGATTGCCGTCGTAAAACATATCGCGACGTACTTGTTCGCCCGTTAGGGTTAAACTCAATGCGCGCGTTGTAGGCACACCCAAATAATGCATAGACTCACTGCACAAAAATTCACGTATCGATGAACGCAAAACGGCAAGACCATCTGCGGTGCGTGAGTAAGGCGTTGGGCCCGCACCTTTAAGCTGTAAGGTAAAACGTTCACCCCTATCCGTTTTTACTTCGCCCAAATTAATTGCACGACCATCGCCCAGCTGCCCTGCCCAATTGCCAAATTGATGGCCGCCGTAGCAACAAGCATGGGGTTGC
>CAZZEV010000283.1:0-4090 GCA_964653305.1 uncultured Cellvibrionaceae bacterium
CGGCTCCATACATTCACTGTGAATAGCTTCTGCTCATTCATTGCCGTTTCCGGTGACCAGGAATTCACCTGCATAGCAATCGGGCCAAATTTTGTATGTTCTCGCACACCTTCCCATGCATCAGGTGCTTGCGGGGGCATGAATCTTTCAGCTTTCGCATAAGGAATGCCTTTGAAGCTGAAAACACCATCTTCAAAACTGCCCGAAATAGAACCATAGGTAGTTCTCACAACTGGGGCTTTTGAATACTGCTCAGATGCAGACTTGCAGGCTGCAAGGCAAAGACTGGCTAAAAGCCCAACAATTAACAGAGGATAAGCACTAAAGCGCAAAGATGTTTTCATAGGAAGCTACTGCCTTGGGGAGTGTGTTTAGCGAATAGATTGATCTGGTGATATTTATGATCTTGCTATTAAACGTATTAGAAGATTGTAATACAAATATTAATTGAAGCTAAAGCATTTGCACATTCTTTAAACATTTCCAGCTATTGGCCTTCCCAAATAACTGGTGAGTGAAAATCGATGCAATTGCACCTGACGAAAAAGAAATGGAAGAAAAGCTGAAGGGAAGTACAGAAAGAAAAGCGCTTAAAGAAAAAACTTAAAGAAAAGTGTTTAAAACAGTACCAAGGCGTGAAAAATCAATGAAATGCAGTGAGATACTTTGATACATCTATACCTAGAGCTCCGCTCTTATGCGTCGATTTAACCAAATGTTCATTATCTAAATCACCAAATTCAATTTCTATTAAATTTACGATATAAGGATCGGCGACCTCACCTTTAGCATCGATCAGCACCAAGATACGCGGTAAATGGCGATACCTTTCGTTAACCTCGATCACAACGCCAATCATCCCATTGACCAGTTCTACAATAATACCCGGTGGATAAACACCTATACACTTGATGAACTCAAGTGCAAGCTCCTCATCAAACTGGCTACCTATATTTTCATAAATGATCTTTAAGGCTTCGGTATTACTTCTTCCTTTGGAATAGCAACGATCGGATGTCATTGCATCATAGGCGTCTACTAAAGTAATCATACGCACCATAATATCCAATTCGGTAGCGGATTTTTTTTCTGGGTACCCCAAACCATCAATACGTTCATGATGGCTAAGCGCTACACTAGCAACTATAGGCGGAATATATTGTTCAGAGTCCAATAGCAACCTGTAACCCAATTCGGTATGATTTTTAATAATATCGAATTCTTCTGGTAATAACTTTTCGGTTTTGTTTAATAGCTCCATAGGGAGTTTCATCTTTCCCAAATCATGCAGTAAACCGCACAAACCTAGTCGCACCAACTCTTTTTCGGTCAAACCAAGGTGACGACCAAAAATCATAGCGAGAATACATACGTTTAAACAATGCTCAGCAGTGTATTCATCTTGTTCTCTAATTTTTGACATCCACATTAATGCATCAGGGTTACGCATAACACTTTCAACGCATTCATTAACAATGGAGCGCGCATCGCCGACAGTAAAATTATTCTTATCGCACACCTCTTGTAATATTTTTTTAACACCGACCTTCCCCTGTAAATAGATCTTACTAGCTGTTTTATGCTCTTCTGCAGCACTGATTATCTTGGGATAAGCGCGACGTTTTAAAGCATTTTGCTCAGGGGCTGCTTTTTGCTGTAATTCTGGTTTGCGCTTGCTGGTTGTTGCTTTGGATGCATTAAGGGTTTGCAGGCTTCCAATATGCTGAGGTGAATGTTTTAAAGGATCAATCCACACATGCACTGCATATTCCGAAATTTTATCGATATCGCTTTGGTTATGCATTTCCATTCCTTGGACAGCAAAAGGAGTCTCTAGCCAGCTTTTATCAAGCTCGCTCACAAACATTCCCAACTTAAGCTGGGATACGTGTAGTTGAATGAGGTTCTTTTTAGACTTAATGGCCATAAGTTTTTTTTAAAAGAGGCTATAGATAGAGTCTAGTAGTTTATTGTGTTTAAGCTAGTGGCCTGAAATGGGCGTTTAAGCCCCTTAATCCTACCCCATCCTTACCCCACCTCCAAGAAAACATGCGACAACCCAACAGAAAGCGCGCAATTATCCATTGCGCGCTTTGAATCTTTTTAGTGACTACGACTAATTGACTTTATGAAAAAGGAGCGGAGGGAAATATCGAATGGAAAGTGCCTAGGTAAGCTTTACAAACTGCTAAAACTTACCTCGCTAAAAATTCTTTGGTTAAATTTATTAAAATATTACTAACAGCAAACAACTGCAACTCTAACTATTGGCAACCATTGCAAACATTTGTTCATCTGCTGCGCTTGCTTTGGTGCCGCGCAACAAGTCTATAAAAAGTTCAGCTTGTGCGGCATTTTGAAAATCGACCTCTGCACCAAAACCCTTGCCTGTTTTGTGGATTACAAGTGCTTTCATTGCGATAGATTGTAGTTTTGTTGTATTACTTTTGTTAAACAGAACTTCTAACTGTAACTGATGCTCACATTCAATATCCATAAAATCCGTTTCAACAAATACTCCACTACCACTTCCGTTACGTACACGCCCAATTGCAACTGGAAGGCTATGCTTGTAGATCAGAATTTTTAACTCACTGGTAATTCTTTCTGTGCATCTGTGTTCCATAGGGTTTCTCCTTTGTGCTTGACGTAATAATAAATATTTAAAAGTATTAATTTAAACGGTCATATCGATACAGCCTTTTGTAGATCTGTTCTCCTAAATCAGATGGGAATTGCACCCAGTCAAATTGCCACAGCCAATTAATACCTGTGGTACCAGGCATATTCATGCGGTGCTCGCCATTAAGTCCTAAAAAATCTTGTAAAGGAACCATGGCCAACGGCGAAACAGATGCCAGTGCAGATTCAATTAACAACCAATGGATGGGTTGTTTGCTGGAATATAAATAATTATTTACATTGCTCTTTTGCTCATCATTTAACGATTTAAACCAACCGACCGTGGTGTCGTTGTCGTGGGTGCCGGTATAAATAACATCGCTAACTGAATGGCAGTGTGGCAAATGTGGATTTTTATTGTTGCCGTCAAAAGCAAATTGCAAAACTAACATGCCAGGCAAATGGAACTTGTGACGTAAAGCTTCAACTTCAGGAGTAATTAATCCTAAATTTTCAGCCACTAGAGGCAAGCCCGGGAATGCGTTAAAACAGGCAGATAGAAATGCTTCTCCTGGCGCTTTAACCCACCGACCGCTGCGAGCATCTACACTATCCCCAGGAATTTCCCAAAATGCTTCAAAACCTCGAAAGTGATCTATGCGGATTAAATCAAATTGATTTAACTGAGTACGTAGCCGATCAATCCACCAGCTAAAATCCGCTTTCTCCATTGACACCCAGTTGTAATGGGGATTCCCCCAATGCTGACCCGTCTCAGAGAAATAATCGGGCGGCACACCCGCAACGGTTAGGGGATTACCCTCTTCATCTAAATTAAAAAATTCCTGTGCAGCCCACACATCAGAACTGTCGTGCGCCACAAAAATAGGCATATCACCAAACAAGTAAATATTCTTTTCTTTCGCATATGAGCGCAGAGATTTCCACTGTTCAGCAAATGCAAATTGTTCAAACACATACAAAGAAATGTCTGGTGCCAAAAATTCACGGTATTCGGCTATGGCTTCTGCTTCTCTTTTTTTCAAGGCTTGCGGCCATTGACTCCAAGATTGATGTTCAAAATGTTTACGCAGTGCCATAAACAAAACGAAATCATCTAGCCAATAACGGTTTTCATCGCAGAACAAACTGAGCTTATCGAACAAACCATCAATATCGCGCAGACGTTGATAAAATTGATCGGCACATTCCATGCGAATAGCTTGCAGAATATTTTTGCTGGGCACCAAATTACTCCACGCCGGATTAGCATCCACCCAACCGCGATGCACTAGCCAATCAATACTAATCAGCTCAGGGTTGCCCGCATGGGCTGAAACCGATTGATAGGGAGAGAGATCGGCATGAGTGGGGCTAGTAGGCAACATCTGCCAAATGCTTAAACCAGAACTCGCTAAAAAATCCACAAAGTCATAGGCATCTTTACCAAGAGCACCATGCATTTGTG
>CAZZEV010000284.1:0-358 GCA_964653305.1 uncultured Cellvibrionaceae bacterium
AACCTCCATGTCTGGCCAAACAATTGAAATACTCAATACTGACGCCGAAGGACGCTTGGTTTTATGCGATGCCCTCACCTACACTGAACGCTTCAAACCCAAAACGGTGATAGATATAGCAACTCTTACTGGCGCTTGCGTTGTCGCACTCGGCAACCATGCCAGCGGGTTATTCAGCAACAACGAAGACTTGGCGCAAGCGATTTTAAAAGCTGGCCAAACCGCGAATGATAGAGCATGGCAAATGCCCCTATGGGATGATTACCAAAAACAGTTAGACAGCAATTTTGCGGATATTGCGAATATCTGCGGCCCAGCGGGAGGAAGCATAACCGCCGCTTGCTTCCTTTCGCGCTTC
>CAZZEV010000284.1:368-4072 GCA_964653305.1 uncultured Cellvibrionaceae bacterium
AGGTGCAACAGGGCGCCCAGTGCCTTTGTTAGTTCAATATCTTCTCGACAACCAATAAGACAACAACAATTAGTTTGCTATGACACAAGTTGATTTTCATATCTTGCAAGACGCCAGCGTGGAGGCACGCTGGTTGTACGTGTGCCGTTTTATTGAAAAAGTAGAGCGGCTGGGACACAGCATTCTGGTAGTCGTCGACACCCTGGAAGAGGCGCAAGAACTGGATGATTTGCTCTGGAGTTTCAAGCCTGAAAGTTTTATCGCGCACCAAATTATTGGAGGTGATGAAGAAGCCAAGGTTGAGATTACTTACACGGAGAATGTTGGAGAGCACCACGACGTACTGATTAATCTTAGCAGCCGAATCCCCGAGTGCTTCAGCCGCTTTGCACGTACGGCAGAAATTGTGATTCAAGAACCAAAAATTTTAGAAAACACTCGCGAACACTATAAATTTTATAAGCAGCGGGGGTATCCTATTACCCAACATAAACGTTAAAACAGTTAACGTGTTCTAAACTTGTTAAAGCTTATTGAAATCCCGACTTGTATTTGAGGCTATTTATGGGCAACACCACCAAAACAAAAGCGGCCATGCTGAATGAATTGGAATCCATAAAAGGCCTTTTATTGGAAGAAGATGACATTCCGATTCTGCAAGAAGAAGTACCTGAACAAGAGGCAGAGCCGACACATCCTATCGCAAGCCAGCAAGAACCTGATTTAGCATTACCAGCACAAAACAAAGCCGCTCGCAGAACGATATTTGAAGAACAGCAAGATTTTTTCCATTCTCCAACCACTAACAGCAGCGATCATAGCGATCACCAAGCGACGACCGCAGCAGCGATGGAGTTGGTGGAAACTGAATTATTAGAAACACTCAATGAACTCGAAAAACATACTGCTGAAGTTACGGCAGGAAAACCCTTAAAGGACACGCACAAACACGCCATTGTGCGTCCAAATCTTGCAAAGGCAACCGGCGAAAATCCATTTCTACCAGAGCATATCCGCTCGCGTTTACACGGCAATAATCCGCCACCACTTTTTGCGAACGAAACTGCTCGAAAAATTGCGCACTCGAGCATTCCCACTCGGCAGCTTGGCAATACGTTTGCGGTTAGCAGCCCAGCGAAATCAAATCATCAGCAGGATCTGATTGACAGTATCATCGACAAAATGATGCCAGAGATTGAACAGGAGTTGCGCTCTCGCTTGGAGCTTATGAGCAAAACCTTACTAGAAGAACTTAATAAATAATTAAGCAGACGTAAGATCACATAAAAACATCATCGCCATCGCGCGGAAAATAGCGCTCGGCTTTTACATCATCTAATGCTACTTGCTTAACTAACAAACCATTCACATCGGCCAATACGCGATTAATCAACGTCAATTCCTGATCGCGCTTAATGGATTCGATCAATGCGTTCCCCCACACGACCACATGGCGAGTAAGAATTCGGCGGTCTTTCTTGTTCTTTGCCCATTCACACGCAATACCTTCGCCGATCAAATTCATTTTAGTTCTTATTTCTTGTGCAAGCGCAGGATCGGTTACACCGTGCAAGGAGTCTTCGGTCACCTTGGTCCAGCCATTGCTGTACAGCTCCCATCCTTTGTAAAAACGCAAAACCCAAAGAAGATATTCTTCTACATCCTGCCCACTTTTATTATCAAGATCTGATTCATAGTGTGCGACGAAAAATTCTCGGCTTGGCATATCGCTCGGCCAACTCGCAACTTTCTGCGACCGGGTCGCACAACTGCTGAGAAGAAGCAAACAAACAAGACCTACGCTTAAAAAGAGTTTGGATTTCATGGATTCAAAAAAGATAAAAAAATATCGATAGTTTTAGATTAAAGATGAATAGTTACAAAACGATGATCAGACAAATTGAGCTGCAGCAAAACCTGATGCCCACGCCCACTGAAAATTAAACCCACCAAGGTGACCCGTGACATCCACCACCTCGCCAATAAAAAATAAACCTGGTTGCATTTTAGCCTCCATGGTTTTAGACGAGAGACAATCAACATCCACACCACCCAAGGTAACCTCAGCAGTGCGGTAGCCTTCTGTGCCGGCAGGCATAATTTCCCAACGATGAAAAACATCGGCAATCGCTTGAATTTCTTTAGGTGTGTACTGGTTCACCGGTTTAATTTCACTCACCTGAGCACAAAAACACTGAGCAATACTTTTGGTTAACAACTCACCCATGAGTGTAGTTAACAAAGCTTTGGGTCGCGCTTGCTGCTGTTGAGCTAAATACTCCACCAAATTTACGGCGGGCAAAAGATCAATCACCAAGGTTTGCCCCGGCTGCCAGTAGGATGAAATTTGTAAAATAGCTGGCCCACTTAAACCGCGATGGGTGAACAACATACTTTCGGCAAAACCCTGCTCGCCGCAGGTTACTCTCACTTCTGCAGCATTTCCCACGCAATCCTTAAATTGCTCAAGCTGCGCAGGTGACAAGGTAAATGGCACCAAACCCGCAGTGCGCGGTTTTAGCGCCAAGCCGAATTGTTCGGCAACTTGGTAGCCAAAACCCGTTGCACCCATAGTGGGAATGGACAGACCACCGGTGGCAATCACCAAAGATTCACACAGAACCTCACCCAAACTCGTAACAACGTGGTAACGCGCCGGTAATTTTTCTGGGCTGAGTGCGGTGATGGTCTGAATCTCACAGTGCGTATAAATGGATGCTCCTGCTTGGGCACATTCATCCAACAACAAGTCCAAAATATCCTGCGCTTTGTTATCGCAAAATAATTGCCCAAGTTTTTTCTCGTGGTAGGCCACACCGTGTTTTAGCACAAGCCCAATAAAATCCCATTGAGTAAATCGTGCTAAGGCCGATTTACAAAAATGCTCATTCGCCGAAAGGTAATGCTTGGGCAGCACTTCCATGTTGGTGAAATTACAGCGGCCACCACCCGACATGAGAATTTTTTTGCCCACCTTATTGGCATGATCCACCACCACAACTTTGCGCCCACGCGCAGCCGCATTAGCAGCGCACATTAAACCTGCAGCGCCAGCGCCAACGATAAGTACATCTGTGTGTTGCGGTAAGGACATAAAAATCCGAGGGATGGGATAACGCGTGAGTAGTTTCAACCACACCACCCAACAATTAACTATTGAGTGGCATGCAATCAGAAGAGGTTAAGTACGAGGAAGAGTTACACCGCGTTGACCTTGGTATTTACCACCGCGATCTTTGTAAGAGGTTTCACAAACTTCATCTGTTTCAAAAAACAACATCTGCGCAACGCCTTCATTGGCGTAAATTTTTGCAGGCAGTGGTGTGGTATTTGAAAACTCCAAGGTCACATGCCCTTCCCACTCAGGCTCCAAAGGCGTTACGTTAACAATGATGCCGCAACGCGCATAAGTTGATTTGCCTAAACACACTGTCAAAATGGAGCGAGGAATACGGAAGTACTCAACAGTTCTTGCTAAAGCAAAGGAGTTGGGCGGAATAATGCAAACATCGCTTTTGATATCCACAAAACTTTTTTCATCAAAGTTTTTTGGATCAACTACGGTGGAGTGCACATTGGTAAAAATCTTAAACTCATCTGCGCAGCGAACATCATAACCATAGCTAGAAGTACCATAGGAAACAATCCGCGAACCCGCGGCGTCATAGCGCACTTGGCCTGGCTCAAAGGGTTCGATCATGCCA
>CAZZEV010000285.1:0-4069 GCA_964653305.1 uncultured Cellvibrionaceae bacterium
GTTGCACCCAATCGCGCAGTAACACTAAGTGATCGGGCAGAAAGCCTAATTTTTCTAACATCATGTCTTGCCGCTCTTTAGGCAGCAGACGCATAACAATAGATTCGCCATTAACGCCGGGCAGAGATGAAACGCGAATATCCAACTCTTGCCCGTTAATTCGCATGCCGATACGGCCATCTTGGGGCAAGCGGCGCTCGGCAATATCGATTCCAGAAACCAGTTTTAGACGGGATGCAACGGCATAGTATCGCTGCTTAGGAAGTGTTCGTTGTGTGAACATTACTCCATCAATACGATAGCGAACGTCAAAGGTATCTGCCTCTGGCTCAATATGAATATCCGACGCGCGCTCTTCCATGGCTTGAGAAATGATGTTGTTAACCAGCTCAATAACCGGCGCCTCTTCTGCCATTTCGCGTAAATGCTGTATGTCTGAATCAATACTGATATCTGACCCAAGCTCTTTTTGACGCGATTTCAAACTGTTAAGAAGAGCATCCAGCACCTGCGCACGCGACAAACAATATTCAATAGCGAACGATGATTTACGTGTAAGTGCTTCATCTAATAATGTGGATAGTGGATCACGTGCGAGACAAACAATACGATCATTGGCCTGCCACACTACGGCTTCGTGCTGCACAAACCATTCAAGGCTTATCTGTAGTGCGTCTATTGTGGTAAATATTTGCTCATCGCTAGGAATTTCAAGATCGCGCCCAATCAGTTTAAAACCTAGCTGAACACTCAAGGCATCTAATAAATTAATTTCCGATACGCTGCCTGCACGCATCAATATACCGCCCAAGCGCCCACCCACTTGGGTTTGAATAACCAGTGCTTTTTCCAGATCGCGCTGCTGTATGTAATTGCGCTTTAGAAGAATCTGTCCCAATGGCAATAACGACATATCATTATTCGCTGCCACAAATGGATCGCTGGGAATACTAGCATCGACAGTGGACAATCATAATCTCCTAAATATGCTCATATAACATCTGCAAACGCAGGCTTGCTACGCATAAAAAAACAATACCCAGCGGCGGCAAGGATAAATGAAACACTATAAAAGGTCGCTAAAACTAACCCGTCCGGCGCTATACCAGCAAACAACACAAGCCTGGATTGCTCGATAACAATAACAAGCGGATTAACGTACTTTAGAAACTGTAGTGCTTCTGGAAGTCTATCCATGGGGTAAAACACTGGGCTTAAAAATAAAAGTGCGGCTGCAACAAATTGTATTATTTGACGAAGATCACGCAAAAATACGCCCAAGCTCGCTAGGAACCACATAATGCCTAAGGTGATCAGCATAAAAGGCAAGTATATGAAGGGGATGTATAACCATGTCCAAAATACCACATGGCTCATCCACGCAAATACTGCCATCAAAATCAGCAAGCTGATTAGCAGCTGAAGCGATGTAGACAAAAGCGCCACAATAGACAAAATCTCGGTAGGAAAAATAATCTTTTTAACGTAATTTGGGTTAGATAAGACCAGCTCTGGCGCTCTGGTTATACATTCTGAAAAAAACTGGTGCAATATCAGACCCGAAAATATCATTACAGCGAAACTTGCCAAACTATTCTGAACAGGGCCGAGGCTCCACTTTGCCTGCAACACCGCACCAAAAAAGTAGGCATAAATACCCAACATAATAAGTGGCGACAAAACCAACCAAAAACGCCCTAAGAGCGACCCAGTAAACCGATGCGCAAGATCACGCCTTGCTAGCACCATAATTAAACTTCGTTGCCGCCACAAAAGTGGGAATGATGATGCCAATAAACGTTTCAAATCACTTACGCCACACTGGAAGGAGTCATGAGAGAGCGAGGGCTTACCGCTAATTTAGGCTGGCGATTCTAGCCCATTGAGCCATTAAACTACAGTTAAAAGGTTGGCGGCGAATCTCCACAGGCATAAAAAAACCCACTGCAGGGGGGTGCAGCGGGTTTTTATTAAATCACCAATTGGATGACAGGATTCATCCTCTTGGCTAATACGGCAAAGCTTCCCTTTTATTACCAAGCCACACCACGCTTCTACGAGTGCTCTTGCCCTTACCCTGCCATTATTGAGTATTTTTGCGGCGGCCTCTAGTGGCTAAAGTCGCTATTGTTTGTAGGATATGTCTCACACGCGCACCTAAATCTCGAACATGTGATTCAGGTCGCCAAGGGGAGACACGGGGTTTATAATCGCCGCCATCATTTAGTTCACTGACCTTGTCCTTTCTTGGGATTACCTTTTACTGGAATCATTATGGCCGCCAAAAAGAAAGCCGCTGATTTTGAGCAATCGCTCAACGCGCTTGAAGCCCTCGTTAACAAAATGGAACAAGGCGATTTAACGCTGGAAGAATCACTACAAGCTTTTTCGACGGGCATTCGACTCACCCGCGAATGCCAAACACGCTTGGCCGAAGCAGAACAGCAAGTCACTTTACTGCTGGAACAACAGGGCGAAATTACCCTGACTGAGTTTGACGCGAGCGACGATGAATGACGCAAGCTGCCTTTAAAGAGTTTGCCGCTGCCAGCCACACGCGGGTAGATGCAGCGCTAGACCAATTCCTTCCATTAACAGAAGACCCCACGCAACTGCGCGAAGCTATGCGTTATAGCCTGTTTAACGGCGGCAAACGCGTGCGCCCTACCCTCGCCTACGCCAGTGCCTTAGCCATTTCTGCTGATGCATTAAATACTCACAACGAATTGCTAAACCGCGTGGCCTGCGCATTAGAAAGCCTGCACTCCTACAGTTTGGTACATGACGATTTGCCGGCGATGGACGATGATGATTTGCGCCGCGGCAAACCCACTTGCCATATTGCTTTTAATGAAGCGACGGCAATTTTAGCCGGTGACGCACTGCAAACGTTTGCGTTTGAGTTATTGAGCGGAACAGAAATTATTGATGCGAAGATTCAAATCGCGCTTATTCGTCAATTAGCAAATGCCTCTGGCGTACAGGGCATGGTATTAGGACAAGCAATTGATTTGGCCGCAGTGGATAAACGCATCGACCTCGCACAATTAGAAAATATGCATCGCCACAAAACCGGTGCATTGATTCGCGCTAGCGTGAGCATGGGCGCAACCGCGTTAGATGCAACTGCTGCGCAATTAAAAGCACTAGATATTTACGCTGCTGCGATTGGCCTCGCCTTTCAAGTTCAAGACGATATTTTGGATGTAATTGCGGATACCGAAATATTAGGCAAACAACAAGGCGCGGATATTGCGCGCAATAAACCGACTTATGTTGCGCTTTTAGGTTTGGAAGGCGCACGCGCAAAAGCGCAAGAGTTGCATCAACAGGCGCTCACCGCACTTCACGAGTTTGGCGAGAGCGCAGATTATTTGCGCGCACTTTCTGCCTATATTATTGAACGAGGGAATTAAATTTTTAGTGGTTAGTTGTACTAGAAAATACACTTATTCGAGCTATCAGTAAGTTTTACTAAGAAGGGAATCGTCATCCTCGCGCAGCGGGGATCCAGCTTTTAATAAAGCTACCAGTAACATCAAAAGCTGGATCCCCGCTGTGCGAGGATGACAACGCCCTAAAAAATTCGCTGAAACCTCAGACCTTAAATTGACTGCTCATGAAGAGTAAAAGTAATTTGATATGCGTATTCCCAGAATTTTTACACCGCAAGCACTCGCCCCTGATAGCACTTTAGTTTTGGCAGAAGCACAATCGCATTACCTAAACAAAGTACTCCGCATGCAAACAGGGCGCGAATTGATTTTATTTAATGGCGAAGGCGGCGAGTACAGCGCAGAAATTTCTGCGGTGCATAAAAAACATGTGGATGTCAGCGTAAAAGAATTCTCCGCTGAGAATCGTCAATCGCACTTGCAATTGGAATTGGCGATTGGTGTGTCGCGCGGCGAGCGCATGGATTGGGTATTACAAAAAGCGACTGAGCTAGGCGTAACAAAAATCACTCCGCTAATGACTGAACGCACCGAAGTCAAACTCGGCGGCGAACGCGCCGATAAAAAAATGGAGCACTGGCAGCAAATTCTGATTAGCGCCTGCGAGCAATGCC
>CAZZEV010000286.1:0-4061 GCA_964653305.1 uncultured Cellvibrionaceae bacterium
CTCAATTACTGCGGCAAGAAATCCAAGGTTTGATAAAACGTTGTTCTCAAAACAGCCGCAGAAGGGAAGCTAATCGATTTCAATTTAGAAACCAGTTTCGCTTCTAGCGCTGGATCTTTCAACTCGCTAAATTCAATACCCACTTCAACCACTTGTCCTGATGGATCAATCACAATTTTGAATTTCACTTTACCTTGTAGCGCCGCGTTGTCACGCAATGCACGATTGTAAATAGAAAAAATCGAACTTTTGTGTTGCTCCATCACTTTGCGCATCTCTTCTTCGCTGCGCGCAGCACCGCCTGCACCATCGCTATTGCCGCCACCGCTTCCAGTAGCGCCTGACGCTTTTTTGCTAGCCTCTGCTAAACCACTTTTAACTTTGGTGGTTTCTCGCCCTGAGAGCGCAACACCGCCAGTATCGCGACTTGCATAAGCGCCAACATTAATACCGCCGCTGCCTTTGGTTTGCCCGCTGTTAATCATAGAGCGATCAACTTGTGTGGCTTTGGCTGCAGCGTCATTAATCGTGGCCGACGCGGTTTCAACCATGGTGGTTTGCGCCATTTCGCGCATTTCCATCAAGTCATCTTTAAAGGTTGAGATCTGCGCTTGGGCTTGCTCTTTCGCTTTATCAATAACCTCTTTTTTTGATGGCGGCGCTTGAGTCTTCTCGACAGGTTTAACCGCTTCTATTTTTTTCTCAGGCTTTTTTTCTTCAGGCTTTTTCTCTTCCACTTTGGGTGGCTCGACAACCTTGGGTGGTGGCAACTCCTGCTTTTGCAACATAACGCGCGCCAACTGCGGTGGCAGTTGTTCTTTTTCTGCACGGGTTAACGCTGGCACTTTTAACACAGTAACCACCACGCTCAACACCAAAAAAATAACGGCCAAACCACCTAGAATTTTATTAAAGCGCGCATCTTCATCGCGCGATGAACTCCAAGGTAACTCGGTGTGGTAAACATGAGATGTCATATTAACCACCTCCCGCTTTGGCGCTATTTTCTTGCTCAGTCACCGCCAATGAAATATTGCGAAACTCTGCCGTTACACAATGCATCATGACTTTTTTCAAGACTTCATAAGGAATTGTTTGATCGCCCATGACAATAATGCGGCGTCCATTTTTTTGTTCCGCTTCGGTTAAAGCGCCCGCCTTATTTGCCTGATAACGCAACTCATCAGCAACCGGTAAAAACTTTTCGTCTTTGCTTGCCATGAAGTCAGCAACACTCGCAATTCGCTGACCGTCGATCATAATATCGTTTGCACTTATCTTCATAATCAGCGCTGGGCTGGGCTTTGCATCTGACATTGATACTGGCAAGACGATACTTTTATCTGTTTCAATAACTTCAACATCTGATGAATTTACCAACAAGAAAAACACCAAGATGGTGAAAATATCCATCAGCGAAACAAGGTTCAACGTAGGTACTTTTTTCAAACGGCTATGATGACGAGCCATGCGCTTCGCGCGAATAGACTGTTTCATTGTGGGCCTCCCGGAGCAACACCAACGGCTTGGGTTTGCTCTCCTACGGGTGGCGCATCGCCTAAAGATACTTCGGGAAATAATTCAGCATTCACCGCTGAAGCAGCCACTACTGCTTTGAAGGAGCGAGCAGTATCCATAGCCGTCACTATGGTTTGATAGGGAGTATCTTTTTCCGAAAGAATAAAAATATCTTTTTTAGGTTTACCTTGGTTTTCCAATAATCGCTTTACTTCCTGCAAGGTAATAGACAACAAGGCGTAGTCGTACTTACCTTCTGGCGTTTTTTCAATGCGTTTTAATTGCACGCCGGCAGGGAAATTAATATCGAAATACTCTGGGCGAATAACGAGCTCAAGTATTTGTGGCAACTCTTCTTGCTCTGAAGTTGCACTTGCACTCAGGTCTGGCAATTTTAAATCCAGCACAGTAGTGCGCGAAAGCACCATGCCCATCAACAATACCGGCACCAATATGATCATCAAATTCATAAAGGAGGTGATATCAAGCTCGGCATCTTCTTTCTTCTGGTGTCGCCTTTTAATGCGCATAACGGCTATTACCTTAAAAAATTATCGACAATGAGAACTTAGGCTTTAGGAGTATCTTGCGCTCTTGGGCTGTGCTGCGCGGTGGTAGCACTTGAAATAATATTCAAACACTTCACGCCTGCCATTTCTAAACTATCGATAATTTCTGTGGTTTTACTTTGTAACATTGCATGCAGCAACAACAGCGGGATAGCGGCAATCAAACCAAATGCTGTGGTATTCATGGCAACCGAAATGGATGATGACAAGAGCGCTGCTTTTTCTGAAGGCGCCGCATTCGCAACGGCAGCAAAGGCCGCAATCAAACCTATAACAGTTCCCAACAAACCTAACAGCGTTGCAATGTTGGCGAGCGTGGCTAAATAGGCTGTACGCTTTTCTAAGCGCGGCATTGCCTCCATGACACCTTCTTCCATTGCCAATTCAATGTCATCACGACGCGGCGATTGAGCCATGCGCACCAAGCCGGCAGAAATAATTTTGGCAACAGGCGCTTCTGAGCTTTTACCAACATTAAGCGCACCCTGATAATCACGTTTTTGCAACAACGGCAAAATGCGATCAAATACAGCACGGTTAGAACTTTTTGCATTGCTCAGAAAAATAAATCGCTCTATGGCAATAGCAAAACCCACTACCAAAGACAACGCGATTGGGTACATAAAAGAGCCACCCTCTTGGAAAAAACGAATGTAATAATCCATACAACTAACCTCATGCTAAGTAATATACGTGTTTTAGAAAATTAATCTTTCATAGTTTCTGCAGCTTCTAATTCACGCCGTAGCTCATCGCGCTCGACATGACTGAATACTGCTTTTTGTTGATTATCAAGGGGTTCAAAATCGACAGTCGCCGTCTGTGGAGATTGCCAAGGCAAGATATATAACACCTTGGGCTGCTCTTGGTTTCCGGTAATCGTGGTCTGCAAACTAATGGTGGCATCTTGCACCATTTTTTTGTTTGCTGGTGCTTTATTAGTTTCGGGCGTTACAACTGCACTTTTCGTTGAATCGGTTTTGGCGGGCACTGTATTTTCGACAGCAGATTTTTCAGCCTCTTTTGTTACAACAGATTCCTGCGCAAGAGCATTCAGCGCAAACAAACTCATCAGCAGCATTGCCAGTTTCAATCGAAAATATAACCGCATTATTTCGCCTCCGCTTTATCGCCAGGCTTGCTAGCATTTAAACGCCGCTGCACATCGGCAATCCAACTATCAACTTGCTTATCGGGCGCGGAAAGCAACTGTTGATAGGCCTGATAATGCGGTAAGGCCTGCTCTGGTTTACCTAAATACAAGTCATACAGAATCGCAATGTTTTTATGCCCTTCAGGATAGAACGGCCAAATAGCCAAGGCTTTTTGATACAGACTTTCAGCCGCTGCAAAATCGCCGGCTTCGCGCTTTAACACTGCGAGCTGATTATAGGCATCCACATTTTTCATATTGGCATTAATCGCAAGGTTAAATTCCTCGGCTGCTTTTTCGGCATAGCCTCTGTTGCGATAGACGATTCCCAAATTCAAATGAACACCCGACAACTTTGGATTTTTTTCTGCCAGCTGCTTAAGTGTTGATTCTGCAAAATCCCAATTTTTTTGCTGCATGGCCGCTACCGCCGCACGAAAATTCACTTCAACTTGCTCGCTGAATTTTTGTGGGTTTTGCAAATAGGGATTCGGCGTTACTGGACCTGCAGGTAAAACTGACGATGGAATTTGAACTTTAGCTGAAGTCGGCTTTTCTCCCCCAGAGTCAGCGTTTATTTCCGAGTTAGTGCTCGCTGCATTTTCAATTGGCTTCTCATCAGCAGGCTTTTCAGGGGCAGAACCACAGGCGCTCAACAGGCTCACAGCAAACAGGAGTGCAAACAATGGCTTATTGAATTTCATTGCTCACCTCCAATACCGATTCTGCTTTTTTATAGCGCGCGGGCAATAATTTGGCCAGCTCTTCAAAGCTACGTTTCACCCATTGATCATAAATACCTTTGCTTGTGCGCTGCGCAT
>CAZZEV010000287.1:0-2039 GCA_964653305.1 uncultured Cellvibrionaceae bacterium
GCATCCAAAAATACCGAGTTGGTACCAATGGATAAAATACTAGGCAGCTCATGGGAAACAATAATGACCGTTGAATCTAGGGCTTGGCAGACCTGTAAAATTAATTGATCCAAGCGCAAAGAACTAATTGGATCTAATCCAGCGGAGGGTTCATCAAAAAATAATAGTTGTGGGTCTAGTGCAATTGCACGCGCAAGCCCCGCGCGTTTGTGCATGCCGCCACTGAGTTCAGAGGGGTAAAAATCTTCAAAACCGGCCAAGCCTACCAGCGCTAATTTATAGGCGACAGTTTCGGCAATTTGTTTTTCGCTAAGATCGGTATAGAGCTGTAAGGGTAGGGCGACATTTTCACCGAGGCTCATGCTAGAAAAAAGCGCGCCCGACTGAAAGGTAATCCCCCAACTTTTGAGCAATTCAAGTTGGGTAGATTCATCGGCCGTGTAATAGTTTTGGCCGCGATAAAGAACTTCACCTTTGGCGGGGGGAATTAACCCAATCATATTTTTTAATAAAGTGGTTTTACCGCAACCGCTGCCGCCAATAATAAAAAAGATATCGTTTTTATTGACGGTAAAATTTAAATTCTCTTGCACTACTCGGCTGCCATAACCAATACCTAAATTTTTGACTGAGATAAAGGGCTGATTTTCTGTGCTGCTGATTATTGGAGTCATGGTTATATCCCCAATTTATCGTAAAGAATATTAAAGGCCGCATCGGCAACCACTAAATAAACAATGGCTCTCACTACAGCATTGGTTGCGGCCATGCCCACTGCATTGGAATTGCGTCCACAGTTCAAACCTGCTTGGCAACCGGCAATGGCAATTAAGATCCCAAAAAATAGGCTCTTAAATATGCCCGTCCAAATATCCAGCCAATCGACCGCGCCTTGGGTTTGCAAAATGTACTGGGTAAAACTCACATCCATATTAGCCGCAATTAAAGCGCCGCCCGCCATACCGATAATATCGGCATAAATACACAGTAAAGGCATAACAAAAATTAAAGCGATTAAACGCGGCAGCACTAAAAATTCCATGCTGGAAATACCCATGATTTTAAGTGCATCAATTTCTTCATTCACTTGCATGGTGCCGAGTTGTGCCGCGTAGGCGGCACCGGTGCGACCCGCCATTATGACAGCGGTCATAAGCGCACCCATTTCACGCACCATGCCGAGCGACACTAAATCCGCCACATAAACTTGCGCGCCTAACTGACGCAGTTGCACTGAGCCGAGGTAGGCCAAAATCATGCCCACCAATAAACTGATCAGCGTCACAATACCTAAAGCGCTGGGGCCAGCTTGTTGTACAAAATATAAAATATCGCTGCGGCGGGTTTTGGCTTTGCCGCGTAGCCATTGCATAAGCCCAAGGCTAATATCGCCGATAAAAATAAAGGTCGTGCTGACTTCTTGCCATTGCTCGGTGAGTTTTTTTTGCAATGCAACGAGGAATGGCTGCGAATTTTTATCGCTTGTGTTTTGGTAAGCTGGCACATCCGTCGCAAGGCGAAGCAGTTGTTGTAAGCCTTGCGGTATGGCTTGTGTGTCGAGTGAAATTTTATTGCGTTGACACCAATGAGTCACTTGCAGGAGAGTAATCGCCAAGCTGGAATCCCACTGTCCAAGTTCTGCGGTTGAAATCTCAAGAGTGGTGGTTGTGTTTGGGATGATTGCGCACAGCTCTGCAGCATCGGGCGCATTGCCGAGTTGCCAATCGCCGCCCACAAAAAGCGTTACGTGAGTATCCTGTGTTTCTGCACGGAAACTAGCCTTGGTCATTTTGTCCCTGCTGGTTTGTCGTTATATAGATTTAATCGATGGAAAAACGCGTTAATCACTGTACCAGTAATAGCGTGTTGGATGGATAATATTCAGTCATTTTGATCAAGTAAAGCCATTTGCTCTAGGAATAGCGTGTTAATTAAGATGAGTTTGTCTTATGTCAGAATATTGAGTCGCTAGATTATGTCTTCAGCTGTTCTATATCTGCTAGTCGCAGGCTAATTTCTTTGCCTAAAATATTTTCCAT
>CAZZEV010000287.1:2139-4042 GCA_964653305.1 uncultured Cellvibrionaceae bacterium
TGAATACTGCTCATGTCGGCGGCATCGTAAATATCAGAAAAAATTATATCTGTGCTACCGCTATTGCTTGCGGCGAGTTGTAATTGTGCATCGGCTATTGAAAAACTAACGCGGTTATCGGTTGGTATATCAAAATAATACTTGGCGATATCAAACACCTTTTGGCGCAACTCTACGACATGAAACTCACAGTTATCCAAATAGAAATGCAAACTGCGTAATAAGCTGCCACCACCTAGACCTAATAGAGTGATGTGCTTAGGTGTTATAAACCCAAGGGTGAGCATCATGATGCGAGTGTATTCGTGAACCAGTTCATAGGGTTTTTCTAAATAGAAACCGCTTTGCTCATAAGCGGAATCAAAGCTCAATACCCGGTAACGCGGATAGTCTAGAACCAACATAATTCCAAATTCATCGCTGGTGCGATGGATAAGTTTGCCGGGTATTTGGGTGATGGGCGATGTACGTTTGTTTGCCATTCAAGACTCAATGTTTTTTTGATTTAATTAACCGCTGCAACAAACGCAATTTCCACCAGCATCTTGGGGTCGAGCAACTCCACTTTCACACAGGCTCGCGAAGGTGCACAGCCTGCGGGTAACCATGCTTCCCAGTGTGCATTGAAGGCGGCGGCATTTTCAGCGTTGGTTAGATAAATTGTGGCGGATAACAAATTCGCTTTATGGCTACCTATAGCGGCAAGGGTTGCCTCTGCCTGCGCTAAAATTTGTTGGGTTTGATTGCTCATATCTTGTTCGGTGTCGACAGCAACCTCTACGAAATGGGCAATGCCATTAAACACTGTAGCGTCAGACCAGCGGGGTGTGGGCCTTAGGCGTTTAATCTTCTCTTGAGAGGAACGTTTAATATCCATGGTTATACCTGCGTGTTAAACTTCGGGTTTCAAATAATTCGCTCATATTACAACATTCAGAACCCTTGACTTAGAAATCGCACTTATGGCTTTCTCCCACATCATTGCTCACCGCATTCAACGCTCACAACCCAATGAATCTGCCCAGCTGCAATTACGGCCTGAAGTGTTCAGTTCTAGTGGTAAATTGGATGAATTGGGCTACGAGTTAAAAGTCAATTTTATTCGCAAAGGCGGAAAGTTTTATGGGCGCTTCTCCGATGAAACTGTGGAATTTCCATTTTCATCTTGGTTAAAAGAGTGTCGCGAGGAGCGCTTGGGGTTTGAAAGCTTTACGCACAAAGCCATGAAGCAATTCGCTTATGCCATTGAAAAAACAGAGATCACTTTTGATGCCTATGTATTTTTTCTAATCGAAAAAATTGAAGCGGGCGATTCGCTCTATGTGTTTGTGGTTGAGCACACACACAGTCTTTACCTTGATGCTGATCTCGCCATCAGTGATAGCTGTTTTTTAAATTCCGCCAAATTTACCTTGGCCACCAAAATTAATGTGCAAGATTGGGAGGTGGGTGAGTCGGTAACTTACCTTGCCATTTTGCGCGAGCGCGGTGAAAAAGAAATATCCGATGCCTTTACTGAATTCGTCGGCTTCAGTGATAAGCACGATGTAAAAAGCGATACCGTCGAGTTTTTAAAAATCGTCGATAACTTCACTGAGGCGCTCGATGAGAACACCGCAAAAATGACCCGCAGCAAAGTGGTAGATTATTGTTTAGAGCAAAACAAAGCCGGTAAAAGCGTGGTGATTAAAGATCTATCTAACACTTTGTCAGAAGAGCTTAAAACTTACGAGCCAGACCATTTCTCGCGCTATGTTGAGTCTACGCAGGATCACATTAAAACCGAATTTATTCCCGATACCAGCCAAGTTCGCAGCTATGCCCGCATTAGTGGTCGTAATGACTCTTTGAGTATGAGTTTTGATGCCGAATGCCTTGGCAATAATATTCACTACGATGCCGC
>CAZZEV010000288.1:0-4038 GCA_964653305.1 uncultured Cellvibrionaceae bacterium
CGGCCTGTCACGCCGGAGGTCGCGGGTTCGAGCCCCGTCCGGTCCGCCACTATTTAGGCCTATTGAACTCATCAGTAAGCCGACATAAAAAAGCCCCACATCAGGGGCTTTTTTTTCGCCTGCAATCCAGCCAGTTAAAAGTTATTTCTGAGCATTCTTCTTGTCTGATGCAGCAATATCTTGCTTGATGTGCTTATAAGCAAAAACACCAATGTAAGTTGCCATTACACAAACCAAGGCAACAATGATTAAACCAGATGCAACTACCGTATCTATATACATAACAACCTCCTCAGGTATTTAACAACTGCAGTCTAGGAGATATAGCAGTAGCTAGATTTGATGGAGATCAAGTAAGGTCAATGCATCCCTGCATCGGAGAAAGGTAGCTTCTACAAGCTGTCGAATATGGGTTTGATAGTTTCGTCCCACACTTTTTGATTTACATCACCAATATACTTGTAACGAATGATGCCTTGCTTGTCGACTATATAGGTTTCAGGAGCGGCGAATACCCCTAAATCCATACCTAAGCGCCCATCCTCATCGAAAATAATATCGGCGTAGGGGTTGCCCAACTCAGCGATCCAGCGCTGCCCATCTTGCAAATTATCTTTGTAGTCAATGCCAATGATGTGGACGCCTTGCTGTTTTAATTTATTCAAAAACGTATGCTCATCGCGGCAAACTACACACCAGGTTGCCCACACATTCAGCAGACTCACCTTGCCCTGAAAAATACTTTGCGTAAGCACTTCCTGAGGGTTCTCAAGTCGCGGTAGAGAAAACGGCGGTACAGGCTTATTCAATAATGCAGAAGGCATTTTGTTAGGATCTAAAGAAAGACCTCGCCAAAAAAAAGCAGCTAATACACCAAATATCACCAACGGAATAAATAATAAAAGACGTTGCTTATTCATGTGCCACGACCTTTTTATCAATAGCCACCTCAGCAGATACAAAACCTGCTTCCTTCTGCTCTGCTTTCACTTGGTGCTTGCGATAGCGTTTATCCATAACAGCCAAGCAAGCACCAAAGGCCATCATTAAAGAACCCAGCCAAATCCAGCGAACAAAAGGTCTGATATGAACACGCATTGCCCAAGCCTTCTCATCGATGGGTTCACCCATAGCCACGTAGAGGTCGCGCATTAAATTAACTTCGAGCGCAACCTCGGTCATGACACTACCGCGCGCATAGTAGCGACGCTTTTGCGGTTGCATATCTGCGATATGTTCACCATTTTGAGTCACGCTAATTAAGGCTTCATCTGCAACATAGTTAGGGCCTTTCACCTGTTTTAGCGATAGCATAGTGAACTCGTAATTCAATAACTTCACGGTTTGATGCTCTTGCATACGCACATCACGCTCTATGCTGTAAATCGTGGTTAATGAAGCACCGACCAAAATAGCTGCAATGCCCAAATGCGCGATAACCATCGCGTAATAACTCAAACTTAGTTTTTTTACGCCATCTGCAAATGACGCCGCGTTACGCAAACGATGGATAAAATCAGCCACTATAGCCAAGGTGATCCAACTGGAAATAAATACGGCAATGGCAGCGGTAAACTTATACTCCTCGCTGTACAACCACGGAAAAATAGCCGCAATTACCAAGCTCAATACCCAAGGTTTCCACAACAAACTCAATAGTTGATTTGGATTGGTGCGCTTCCAATTAGCCACAGGACCCAGCGCCATGAGTAAACACAAGCCACCCATTAAGGGCACAAAGAAAAAATTAAAGTACGGAGGACCAACTGAAATTTTACCCCAGCCCATGGCATCGGCAATCATTGGGTAAAGCGTGCCCAACAAGACTGTGAGCATAGTGATACACAAAATAATATTGTTACCCACCAGCAAGGTTTCGCGCGATAACCAACTAAAACCAATTTTACTTTTAACTACAGGCGCACGGAATGCAAATAGCGTTAGCGAACCACCGACTACGACCAATAAAAAGCCCAAAATAAAAATACCGCGCTCAGGGTCAGATGCAAAAGCATGCACGGATGTTAATAAGCCCGAGCGAACAATAAAGGTACCAAGCAAACTTAGTGAGAAAGTAAAAATTGCGAGTAGTATTGTCCAATTTTTAAATAGGCTGCGCTTTTCAGTCACAGCGAGCGAATGAATTAATGCTGTGCCTACAATCCACGGCATAAAGGAGGCGTTTTCGACAGGATCCCACGCCCACCAACCACCCCAACCTAATTCGTAATACGCCCACCAACTGCCAAGCGCTATGCCTACGGATAAAAATCCCCACGCTAAAGTGGCCCAAGGGCGAGACCAACGCGCCCATGCGCTATCTAACCGACCAGTTAAAAGCGCTGCAATTGCAAATGCAAACACCACACTAAAACCTACATAGCCCATGTACAAAACGGGTGGATGAATAATAAAACCAAAATCTTGTAACGCGGGATTTAAATCGCCACCATCTTGCGGGGGAATCGGCAAAATGCGATCAAAAGGATTTGAGGTAAGCAACATGAACGACAAAAAGCCGATAGCGACGAAACCTAATATCGAGAGCACCCGAGCCTGCATATCAAGTGGAAGTGATTTGCTAAAAATCGCTACAGCGAAGGTCCAACCAGCGAGCATTAAGACCCACAACAAGAGCGAACCTTCGTGGCCGCCCCATACAGCACACAGCTTGTAATAATAAGGCAGCATGGTGTTTGAATTACTTGCAACATACTTGACTGAAAAGTCATCGTTTGCGAATGCGTAAGATAAGCAAATAAACGCAATGCACACGAACACGAATAGTCCGGCCGATAACGACCGACCAGTGTGCATCAATAATTGATTTCCATAATGTGCACCCAGAGCTGGCAACACAAATAGAGCAAAGCTCAGACAAAAAGCAATCACCAATGCGAAATGCCCAAACTCTGGAACCATAATGTTAGGACCCATAATTCATCCCCTTGCACACAGCTTGATCATTTTTATGGTCACCAGAATTTTTAATGCTGGCCACTTCAGGTGGCGTATAGTTTTCATCGTGTTTTGCTAAAACTTGTTCAGCATTGAATACGCCTTTGTCATCTACTTTTCCGTTAACAACTGCCGCTTCGCCTTCAGCAAATAAGTCGGGCAGAATTCCAGAGAACCTGACCGGTAAATCGGCAACACCATCGGTAAGAATAAATTTGATATCGAGACTATCGGTTGCACGCATCACACTGCCCGGCTTCACACATCCGCCACCGCGAATATTGCGATTGAGTGGTGCCTCGCCTGAAACAATTTTGCTCGGTGGGTAAAACAGATTGATATTTTCACGCATGGCATAGGTCATTAGACCTATCGCAATACTGCTAAACACCACACCGGCAATGACGAGAATTAAGCGTTGTTTACGAATTGGATGCATAAGTAGGTTTCTATAAAAAAGATATCGTGCTGCAACTTAAGCTAATACTTACGAGACACGCTGTGAATACATCCCTGTAAGCTCGACGTCAGCATCCATGCTGCCGACGGTCTCGCAAGTATCAGCTTAAGCTGCGAATTGAGTCAGTGTTAAATCATTAAAGATTGTTGGAGTCTTTCTGCAATTGCTGCCATTTCTTCTGCTGCTTCAAAAAGTTTTTTTTCTGAATCAGCGGGCTAAGTGTTAAAAAAATCAAAATTCCGTACACAAGCGCATAGGCTGTCCATACGAATACGCCATGGCCATCCATGTGGATAAAATCGGCTAAGGAATCAAATTGGAATTTCATGAGCGCGCGCCCTCGGCTTTACTCTTGTCGTTACCTAAAACCAGCTCTTTAACCCATTGCGTTCGGCTTTCACGGCGTAAAATTTCGGTGCGAGTATATAAAATTAACACCAAGGTAAAAAATACATAGAAGCCAATAATCATGACAAACAAGGGATACAACATAGAAGGATCAATCGTAGATTTGCCGACAATTTTCAAAGTGGCGGGTTGATGCAATGTGTACCACCAATCTACAGACTTATAAATGATAGGGATATTTACCGTGCCCACTAACGCGAGGATAGCGCTGG
>CAZZEV010000289.1:0-4012 GCA_964653305.1 uncultured Cellvibrionaceae bacterium
GCAAGTCATTTAAGTTTTCGGGCATCGTCTAACACCTTCTAATTTGTGTTGGCTCTGGCTGATTATGCAATTTAAGTGACACTGCAGAGCATTTTATCGAGTAACCAACCCAGAAAAATGCCATATTAATCAAATTTACTTATAAATCTATGCGGAATATAGCACTTAATCCAAGCCATCATAAGGACTATAGTGTGATCAAATCTTCAGCAGTGAGCAGGCTTAGGCTGCGACAAGTCTCAACATAGGTTTAGGTAGTGAATATAAAATTTCTGAATCCTTTTTTAATGACGGCAATGTTGACCCTCACATCAGTGGCAGCGGCTGACGATAAAACCGCAAGCAATCCCTTCGGTTTGGTATACCAAGGAGCGATTACCCAAAACCTAAAAGGAAAAGTAAATATTCATTCCGTAACCTATCAGCTAAACGGTTTGGATATTTCAGCCAATATTTATACCCCTGCAAATTTCGACTCACATAAAAAATACCCTGCGGTAGTTATTGCTCACCCTAATGGCGGTGTGAAAGAGCAAGTGGCAGGTTTGTATGCGCAGCGATTGGCAGAACAGGGTTATATCGCGATTGCTGCTGATGCCGCCTATCAAGGTGCGAGCGGTGGAAAGCCACGCAATGTGGATAAACCCGCAAATCGCATTGAAGACATTCACGGCATGGCGGATTTTATTACCCAATATGCAGGCGTTGATGCCAAGCGCTTAGGTTTACTCGGCATTTGTGGCGGTGGCGGCTATTCTTTAAGGGCCGCGCAAACTGATAAGCGTTTTAAATCCGTTGCGACCTTGAGCATGTTCGACTCAGGTTTAGTGCGCCGCAATGGCTACCAAGATTCACAATTAGACACAATTCAACAACGCTTAACCTCGGCTGCCAATGCACGTGCGCAAGAAGCCGCTGGCGGTGAGGTTATTTATGTGGGCGATGCAAAACTGACGGATGAACAAATTGCCAAACTACCGTTTGAATTGTATCGCCAAGGTTTTGAGTATTACGGCAAAACCCATGCACACCCTAATTCAACATTCAGATACACCATGAGCAGCCTGCTCGATTTAATGCGTTTTGATGCCACCAGCAATATGGATTTAATTAATCAACCGCTATTAATGATTGCAGGCAGCAAAGCGGACTCACTGTATATGACAGAAAAAGCATTTAAAGGCGCTACCGGCACGCAAGAAAAAACATTGTTCAAAATTGATGGCGCAACCCATATTGAAACCTATTGGGTGCCAAAGTATGTCGATCAAGCGATGAATAAACTGCATCAGTTTTATGGAAAGACTCTTTAACTAAGCTGATAGCGATTAATAGGAAATAAACATGAAAAATCATCTTAGTGCAGCATTGGTTTTTACCTTATTAAGCGATGCAGTCTTAGCAGAAGAAAAACCAACGCAACAGATCACACGAATCGATCAACACACTATTCAACAAGCACCTGCCACAAATTTTTCGGGAAGCGCGCACTTTTCCCGCTTGCCAACCATGCCATCAAATGGCGATATTGCTCCTGCAACAGTGACCTTCGCGCCCAATACTGTGACTAACTGGCACATTCATCCACACGGTCAATATTTAATTGTGATTGAAGGTGAAGGCCGCACGCAGGAGTGGGGTAAATCGATTCAACAAATTTACAAAGGAGACACCATCTGGTGCCCGCCCGGCGTAAAACATTGGCACGGCGCGAGTGAACACAGCGGGATGACACATATCGCACTTTCACCTGTGCCTAAGGATAACCAACAAGTTACCTGGCTCGAAAAAGTGGAGTTGCCCAGCGAAGAAAAAGCAGAGACAAAAATTCAGGAAAAAGCAGCAGCAACTGTCGTATTGAATAGAAAACAATTGAGCCTGATTCCCATCGCAGCCTTCACCGCCACGGGAAATATTCAACGTCTTAAACCGGCATTAATTAAAGGATTAGAAAATGGTTTGTCAGTAAATGAAATTAAAGAAGCCTTAGCACATCAGTACGCTTATGCAGGATTTCCGCGCAGCTTGAATGGACTGCTCGCGTTTAAAAGTTTACTGGAGCAACGGCAGCAGCAAGGTATCAAGGATGAGCAAGGCGCAGCGCCGAGCAGTTTGGCAAGCGACACCAATTATTATCAGTTAGGCAGTGAAACACTCGCCTACCTCAATAAAACACCCTTAGACCAAAATGCAAAACCACTCTTCGATAATTTTTCACCCACCATCGACCACGCCTTAAAAGCGCATTTATTTGGCTATTTATTTAGCCGCGATAATCTAGGCTATCTTGAACGTGAACTGGTAGTGGTGAGTACGCTGGCGGCGCTCGGCGATGTGAATGCGCAGCTAACATCGCATTTACGCATCACCCGCAATTTAGGGGTGGATAACACCCAAATGCAAAGAATTATGAAAACCTTGGAGCAAGACGTTGATCCTGCGGTTGCACGAAATGCACAACAGGTTTTGCAGCAATTGAAATAATCCAAGGATAAGTTTAGAGAAAAACATTATGAACAAACAATTAATAGCAAGCGGCAAAAAAATAGTGATCTCGATAAGCCTTGTTACGATGATTTCAGCATGCACCGTTACCCAGCAATCCAGTAGATTAACGATTGCCAAGCAGTGGCATTTTGCCGCAGGCGGTACAGTCATCCAAAGCGATGGTGAATTTAATCGGCAAAAAATATTTGATCCCACTGGGCAAACTTTGCATGGCGATCATGCATCCGTTTTTTATCAGATTCCAGAAAATCCGCGCGATTACCCACTGGTGTTTTTGCATGGTGCTGGTCAGTCAGCAAAAACCTGGGGCACCACACCTGACGGTCGCGAAGGGTTTCAAAATATTTTTTTACGCAAAGGCTTTCCGGTTTATCTGGTTGATCAACCCCGCAGAGGTCAAGCAGGCCAATCCACGGTTGCTACTGAGTTAACCGCGACAACTAATGATCAGGCGTGGTTCAACATGTTCCGCTTGGGGCAATACCCCAATTTTTTTGATGGCGTACAATTTTCTAAAAACGCCGATGCACTCAATCAATATTTTCGCCAAATGACACCCAACACAGGTGCCTATAATGAACAAATCATTAGCGATGCCATGGTAGAAGTTTTAAAACGCTCGGGCTCATCCATATTAATTACCCACTCACAAAGCGGCGGCCCCGGTTGGTGGGCGGCAATAAAATCAGACCATGTAAAAGCTATAGTTGCCTATGAACCCGGCAGCGGTTTTGTTTTTCCTGAGAATGAATTACCCGAAGCAATGCCGAGCTTGACGGGCACCTTAGCCGCCACACCCGTAACACTGGAACAATTCAAAAAGCTAACCAAAATGCCGATTATTATTTACTACGGCGACAACATTCCTACGGAAGCGAGTGATAACCCAGGGCAAGACAATTGGCGCGTACGCTTAAAAATGGCGCGACTATGGGCAGATAAAATAAATCAGCACGGCGGTAAAGCGAGCGTGGTTCACTTACCCGAAATAGGTGTTTATGGAAATACCCATTTCCCGTTTTCTGATGTAAACAATCAAAAAATTGCTGAACTTCTTTCGGCATGGTTTGATCAGCATCATTTGAATTAACACAAAACTTTTCAATCGTTAGACTTTTATTAATCAAACAATTTCAATCTACAACGGAGATTACACCATGACCTACACCCACTTTTTCAATAAGGTATTGAAAGCAAAACTTTTCATGTTACTGGTATGTTTGCCACTGTTGCTAGCACCAACAACATGGGCAGCGGATGCAATGCTGCCAATAAAACCAGAGGCGTCCATCACAAAAGCCGAGCAGCAAATTATTGATCTCTCGAAAACAAAATGGCAATGGATGGCAGAGCGTAATGTGGATGAGCTAGAAAAACTGTTTCATGAAAAGGCGGTGTTTGTGCATATGTCGCGAACTATGTCTAAAACACAAGAACTTGAAGTCATTCGCAGCGGCGGGATTGAATATAAGAAAGCAGATATTCATGAAGTATCGGTAAACAT
>CAZZEV010000290.1:0-3991 GCA_964653305.1 uncultured Cellvibrionaceae bacterium
AACTCAAAGCTATTAATGTATTGCACATTAAAGTCATTGCAGATATTGGGGATTTTTATTTTTTTACTTTCGGGTGGGTCGAGCCGTTCTTGAGTTACAACAATGGCACCCGTCGTTGCTGCTTTTGCAATTAGCCACGGGTCTGCACCGGCCGCAAAATTAGCAACGTTAGCTTGGTTTTTATTAGGTAAGTCATAAACATACTGAATGATTTGAGCATATTGGTTTTGGGTATTTGCATCCGTCACAGATAAAAAATGATTTCTGCGCGCCTTTACCCAAGTGCTTAGCTCATCAGTTTTACCGGCAAGTTCGTCATAAACCATTTGTACACTGGCTACTTGGCCTTGTGCAAATTGAAGATCTAACCAATCCCAATAGGCGGGGCAGAAATCCATATCGTAGTAAACGTTTTTTGCTGTGATATACGTATTTGCATCCATTAAATACATTAAATGCCTAACTCCGTAGCAAAGGTGCTGATTTTACTGGGTGCCATATCCAACAGTTTGCCTGCGTCTCTTAATAAAACCCGGCCACTCAATGTTTCAGAGACTAACGCTTTAGCAAAGCGTTCGCTGACTTGGCCTTTACGGGTACGGTAATAGGTTGGCCCGCCATCGGTACGTTCACGTTCTCTGTGATCGCGTTGAACACTGTCGATAAAGCTTTGGTATTGCTGCTGAGTAATTTTTCTAAGCGTTAACGCCCGGCGAGCAATTACCCATTTACTCACGTGGAAGTGTGCTTCCAATACAGGCAAGTTAAGTTGCCATTGGGGCAGTTCTTGCCAATTAGCCAAAAACTCATCCGCAGGTACCAGCAACTCAGCAGCAATTGCGTTGCAGAGTACTTCTTCTGCTCTACTGGCATTGGGTTTAGCATCGGATACGCCACTCTGACCAATCCAGATGTGAGCTAATTCGTGAATTAGGGTGAATAACCTGGCGCTCGGTGCGTCAGCTTGATTGATAAAGATGATGGGTGCTAAGGGATCAAAGAGTGCAAAACCACGAAACTCTTTTACATTGAGCGGCTTGGTATGGTGGCCAAGGTCACCTTGGCGCATAACCAAGATACCAACATCTTCTATCTTTTTAATAAGGTTGCGATAGTAATCTTTCCAACTGCCTCGGTCGGGGTGTGCGGGAATATGCAGCACATTGCGCATGTCTGCCACAATCGCACTAGCAGGTTGCTGAGCGGTAAACCGCCCCAAATAGGGGTTTCGCTCTAAGCGTTGCTCATGGCGTAAGTAGTCTTTGTACCATTCCTGCCTTTCAAGAATGGTGTGCACCATTTTAATAAGCTCTGCACTAGGGCGTGGATTGTGCTCATTATCAATGGTTCGCAGGTCCGGTATCGGTAAGGTCTCAACTGGCTCGATGTTCAAGAAAAGATAGCCAAAGGGGATGAGAGTCTGCTTTGCAAAGTCTTGAGCTTGCTTAAATGTGACCTTCTTTTCACCTTCTTCCCAGGCAATAAGCTTGTCTTCTTCCACTTTTAGCTTTTTCGCAAGCGCAGCCTCACTCAACTGTGCTCGTTCACGAGCCCAGCGAAGATTAGCGGGGTTAATTTGCGCGTATGCAACAGCCATGATGTGCGTTTATGACCTATATTTTGTACACTGTAGTGCCAAAAGTGGATGTTTGATGTCCTCAGTATAGCTGCGGGACCGTATCTAAGCCCAGTATTGCCTGGGCAATATCTTAGACACGCAATATACAATTTATATCAACCAATTTGTAAGAGCCGCCGGATATCTAATAATGACGTACACGGAAGATGCATTAGTCGAACAACCTGCCATTAACCTATTCAAACAATTGGATTGGGAAAGTGCGACTTGTTGGGATGAGGTATTTGGTGAGTCTACCCATGAACATCCACTCGCTTTTGGCCGTGAAAGCCGAACCGATGTAATTCTTTTTGCACGCTTAAAAGCGGCACTGCTAAAACTAAATCCCGATATCGCCCAACCCATTCTGCAAGAAGCCATTGATGATGTAGCCCGTGACCGTAGTGCTATGAGCCCTATAGCGGCAAATGAACAAGTCTATCAATTGCTAAAAAATGGTTACGCTTATACAACGGATGCTGCCGGTGAAGAGGATTGTGTTGTTCGTTATGTAGATTGGAATACACCAAGTCAAAACGATTTTTTGCTATGTAGCCAAATGACGATTTGCGGTGAAATAGAAACTCGTCGCCCAGATCTATTAGGTTTTGTGAATGGTTTGCCGTTGGTATTTGTTGAGTTAAAGGCAAGTCATAAAAATCTACTTACAGCCTACAAAAATAACCTATCTGATTATCGCAAAGAAATTCCACAGCTATTTCACTACAACCAATTAATTATTCTGTCGAATGGCGTGCAATCGCAGGTCGGCACAATATCGAGCAAATGGGAACATTTTGCTGAATGGAAAAAAATTGAAAGCGAACAAGAAAAGCGTCGTGTCAGCCTTGAGGTTGTTATTCGCGGTGTATGCGAAAAAAATCGGTTACTAGATATTATTGAAAACTACACGCTCTTTGTAAAAACTAAAGACACAATAAAAATTGTGTCTAAATATCACCAATACCTAGGTGTGAATCAAGCGCTTGAGGGCTTAAACAATGTACGCGAGCGAGAAGGCCAACTCGGTGTTTTTTGGCACACGCAGGGTAGTGGAAAAAGTTACTCAATGGTTTTCTTCTGCAAGAAGGCCTTTAGAAAATATACGGGTAATTGGACATTTGTATTAATCACTGACCGTACCGATCTTGATGATCAAATCTATAAAACATTTCACTCAACTGGGCTGATCACAGAAAACTGTCAGGCTGAATCTGGTACCGAACTCAAACGCTTACTGTCAGAAGATCATCGTTTTGTATTTACCTTAATTCAAAAATTTAAAGGTGATGAAAGCGGTAATTATCCAGTGTTGTCTGAGCGTAGCGATATTATTGTTATCACCGATGAAGCGCATCGTAGCCAATATGATTCGCTCGCCATGAATATGCGCCGTTCAATGCCCAATGCTGCTTTTATGGCTTTCACCGGCACGCCATTATTAGCGGGTGAGGCAAAAACACGAGAAGTATTTGGTGATTACATCAGTATTTATAATTTCTCTGATGCTGTAGATGATGGCGCTACTTTGCCACTCTATTACGAAAACCGCGTACCAGAAGTTAGCCTAACGCGAGAAGACTTAGGTAATGAAATTGCCGATATATTAGATGAAGCCGATCTATCGGATGAACAAGAAGAGCGATTAGAGCGAGAGTTCGCAAAGCAATATCACATCATTACGCGTGATGACCGGCTTGATACTATTGCCGCTGATTTGGTTGATCATTTTATAAATCGCGACCCTTTTAGCGATGGAAAACTCGGCAAGGCGATGGTAGTTTCCATCGATAAAGCCACAACCATTCGCATGTACGATAAGGTTCAAATTGCATGGCAACAAAAACTTAAAAGCCTCAAGTCTCAGGCACACGCAGCATCGGGAAGTAAGCTCGCAAAACTGCTCACTCAAATTGGTCATATGGAAACGACTGATATGGCTGTAGTTGTGTCTGGCGGACAAAATGATGATGAACGCTTGGCGACAAAGGGGATTAATTACAAGCCTCATCGCGAACGATTTTTAAAAGAAAAGCTGGATGAAAAATTCAAAGATCCTGAAGATAACCTACGAATTGTTTTCGTTTGCGCTATGTGGCTTACAGGTTTTGATGCACCTTCAGTGTCTACGCTCTATTTAGACAAGCCATTAAAAAGCCATACTCTCATGCAGACTATTGCTCGCGCTAACCGCGTTTATCTCGGAAAGGTAGCTGGCCAAATTGTAGATTACATTAATATCTTTGGTGCGCTACAGCATGCTTTGGGTTTATACGGTGGCGGTGTTGCGGAAGAAGGCGCTGCTTATCAAGTTGATAGCCCCGCAAAAGATAAACGTGAATTGCTGGCTGCCTTAGGGCAAGCAATTGATGA
>CAZZEV010000291.1:0-3929 GCA_964653305.1 uncultured Cellvibrionaceae bacterium
TTAAAACTCGGGCACCAATTTGTGGGTGCGATTTAATCGTGGTGAATTCTTCGTCGGTAAGTTTGCCTGGTTTGTTCAGAATTTTGTTGGGTATGCCCATTTTTCCTAGGTCGTGTAGCAGGCCCGCTAACCCGCATTCGCGTACCATGTCATCATCCAGCCCAAGTTGTCGCGCTAGTGCAATCATAAGTGCGCAAACGGCAACGGAATGCATGTAGGTATATTCATCAGCATTTTTTAAGCGGGCAAGGCTAATCAGTGCGTGGGGTTGGCGCATAACCGATTCAGAAATTTCTTCAACCAGTTCTTGCGCTTGCTCAACCTCAATAGCTTTGCCCATACGCGCATCATTAAACATATTAAGAACGGCTGCTTTTGCTGTATTGCATACCCGTCGTGCAATTTTTACCTCTTCATCCATGCTGGTTTTTTCGATGCGTTTGGCGCGTGCAGCATCGCGCAGCATTTTCTCGGTTTCATCTTCAATATCAGACAGGGTTTTGCCGGGGACTATTTCATCAGCGTCCAAACCCTTGTCGGTATTAATCCACACTTCTTTGATGCCACTCTTAAGCAGGCTTTCAAGATCGTGATTGTCTTCCAGCAGAAATTTAGTTTTAAAGAAAGGGTGTTCCATCCATGAGCCGCAGAGTTCAGTAATGAACATACCCATACGAACATCTTTGACGGCAATACGCTTGAGCATTTAACACTTGCCTCGAACTTGAGTGGAATTGTCTTGGGCGGCTGGCGGAGCGCCGTGCTTAACCTGAGTTTATAGATTCCAGTATAGGTGAGCTTTGTCGTGACCTTAGATTATTTATTGCTATTTAAGGTGCATTTAATCTAGGCCAAAAGCTGCGGCTTGGGGTGCTTGTCGTGCTTGAGCCAAGGCCTCGTAAAGTGGCAGTGGTTTGCCGAAATAAAACCCTTGTGCATCGCTGCAGCCGCAGGTGCGCAAAATATCCGCTTCTAGTTGCGATTCAATGCCTTCGGCTGTGGTATCCAACATTAGTGCCTCCGCTAATTGGATAATCGCGTTGACTATGGCGAGCGCGCTGGTGTCTTGACTGAGCGCACTGACAAATGAGCGATCAATTTTAAGTTTATTGAGCGGAAAGGTACGCAAATAGGCGAGTGAAGAATAGCCTGTACCAAAATCATCCAGTGCAATACGTACGCCCAGTTTGCGCAGGGCGGTCAGCGTTTGCTGCGCAGAAATATTATCGTGAATTAGCAGTGACTCAGTAATTTCCAACTCCAACCGCGCAGGCTCCAAGCGGCTGACTTGAAGTGCCCAGCGCACCACTTCAACCACATTTCCCTCACGAAATTGCACCGCCGAAAGGTTGACTGCAATGCGCCATTTCTCGGGCCATTTGGCTGCGTATTTACACGCCTCAACCAGCACCCAAGTCCCTATGGGAATAATTAAATTAGATTCTTCGGCGAGTGGAATAAATTGTGCGGGAGAAATTAAACCCAACTCTGGATGGTGCCAGCGAATTAAGGCTTCAAAGCCAATCACCGCTTGCGTGGCTAATGCTATTTGTGGTTGAAAAAACAATTCAAATTGACCGACTATGGGGGTTTGGGGCCAGACTAAATCTTCGCTGAAACTTTTATTGAGCAGTTTGTTTGTGGCTGCATGTTCTTCCAAGGCTGCACGCATATCGTTAAGCAAATGTAATTTTTTCTGCGCAATAATCTCCATGCCTGGTTCATAAAAACGAAAGGTATTTCGCCCAGCAAATTTAGCAGCATAGAGCGCCATATCAGCATTTTTTAACAGGGTTTCAGTATCTTTCCCGTGATCTGGTGCTAGGGCAATGCCGATGCTACAACCGATGGGTAAATTTTTTCCATTGATAACGCAAGGCGTCATAAAAGTGTTGAGTAAGCGCTGCGCCAATTGTGCTGCTTGCGCAGCAGAGTCTTCGCCGGGGCTGATAATGGCGAACTCATCGCCACCTAAACGTGCCAGTAAATCATTACCTCGCACAGTTTTAAGTAATCGCTGCGCCACATTTTTTAATACTAAATCACCTACACCGTGGCCAAGCGAATCGTTTACGTTTTTAAAGTTGTCTAAATCTAAAAAAAATAAGGTGAATGGGCTGAATTGATTTTGTTTTTTTAACGAATCTAGCTGCATATAAAAGCAGTGGCGATTGGCAAGATTGGTAAGTGAATCAAAGTTGGCTAAACGAAGCATTTCCAATTCGGCGTTGCGCTTATGGGTAACATCGGAGCCGACCCCGCGCCAACCAATAAATTGCTCCTTGTTATTGAACAAAGGTTTTGCGGTGAGTTGCCACCAGTGACGTTCACCGCGAATTAGAATAGGCACTACAAGTTCACGAAATGGCTCTAGTTGTTGCAGGTGTTGTTCGAGCTGCGCAATAGCATTATTTTCTACAAATTCACTGCGTGCGTAGTTGGCGTCAAATAACTCGGTGAATAATTTTTGTGTTAAAACGGTGGAGCGTTGACCCAATAAAGCGACCAATTTTTGCGAAGGTGCGTGTAGCGCTCCGTGGTGATCTAACTCCCATAACCAATCACTGGTATGAGATTCAAAATCGTGCAATAGCAAACTCACTAACTGTTGTTGGTGCGCCGTTTCTGCTTCCGCCATTAAGCGCGCACCAAATGTCTTTGCCGATGACAAGACGGCCGAGCAAACGATAAAAGAATAAAGCAGCAGCAATATGGCCAAATCCCAGTTCTGAGCAATGCCATCTTTGATTAAGGCAATTTCACAGCCGAGGGCAACGAGTAATACATAGCTCATAGCAGCTTGTGGAACGGTTGATAAGGCGAAACCGCCAGCACATAACATACCTATGCAAACGGAGGTGAGCAGCAGGGTGAGGTGAGTGTCAGTGTTGTCGAACACTAATATGGGCAGCAATGCCCAAATCACACCGAGTGCGGCAGCATGTTGCGTTGCGCGAACTAACGCGCGAGTAGAAACGCGTTCAGGTGCAGGGCGTTTGCGTTGTAATAACCATGCACGGGTTCCTTTGTAAATAATGCACCCTAAAACAGCTGCCCAAAGCGCAACATAATGAAACGAGGGTGAATCATAAAAAATAACCAATAGTGCCAAGGCATTAACCGCATTGGCCAGCATGGTGAGCGGGGTTAAACGCAGAATAGAGCCTATTTGCTGAGCGCGAAAACCAGCCGCAACGGCAGGCTCAGCCTCATAAATACGAAAATATGCACTTAGGGCGCGGCTTAAATAGCGCCAGCGTTTGGAGAAATAATCCATCTAAGATTCGCGATGTTAAGTGGCGTTGACCAGTTAAACACGGGCAATATCGTTGGAGTCGTGACGCCGCGTGTCGTAATACGAGCAGCAAAAAAATAGCCGCAGCCGTGTATTCAGACTAGTTGAGCTGGGGGGGGAGTCAAGGCAAGGGTTGCGCAGGAGGAGGCGGTAATGCCAAGCCCATCCTTGGGCTTGAATGAGCTTATTTCGGTTGGTCTATAACGGGTTCAGGCTTTTTCTCGATATTGGTCGGCAAAGGCATATCGCGCTTGGCGTTGTCCAAATACTTCTCAGATTTATCCTCGCTCAGCGGTGCTGGGCCGGGGAGATGATCGCCCTCAGTTTTAACGAGTTTATCGTTTTCAAAGTAAACCGTGTACAGGTGTTTGGTGTAGCTACCATCGTGACCGCGTTTTAGGCTGTAAAAATAATCCCAACGGTTATCGTTAAAGGTATCGGGCAATAAGGTGTTACCTAATACAAAGCGTACTTGGCGTTTGCTCATGCCTAGTTTCAGCTGGCTAGCCATTTCAGGGGTAATAATATGCCCTTGTTGAATGTTGAGTTTGTGCACGCCGGGGAAGAATCCACAGCTGCTAAGCGTCAGTGCACAGAGCGTGACCAGTAAAATACGACTGGCTAATTTCATAAG
>CAZZEV010000292.1:0-3141 GCA_964653305.1 uncultured Cellvibrionaceae bacterium
TGCGCGTTACAAGTGCTGCGGTCGCAGCCGCAGGCGTATGTATGGGTACGGGTGGCAGCAGCCCAATAAAAATACCCCAGAAAAAAGCCTTGGATACCGAGCGGCGATTCATATGAAATAAATTAGGGTTGTCGAGCAATTTACCCAAAAAACGCAAAGATTTGCTGCGCTTCAGAGTTTCCGGGGATGGGATGTGTTTTTTTAACGAAAAACGTGACATGCAAAAACCATCGGCTGTTATTGATGCGAGATTGCATCCAGCATCGCTAGAGGTCAACCGATGACTCCCGTTCAATTTGAATCGTGCACTTAGTTAGGATTGAGTATTTCCTGAGTGCAGACCGCATTCCTTTTTAGTGGCTTCTTCCCACCACCATCTACCTTCGCGTTCATGTTGATTGGGGCCAACTGGGCGAGTGCAAGGCTCACATCCAATCGAAATAAAACCCTTGTCATGTAGCTCGTTGTAAGGGATTTCGCACATGCGGATATAACCCCACACTTCTTGCGAAGTCCAGTTGGCCAACGGATTAAATTTGGTGAGAGAACTATTTGGGCGCGCAAATAATTTATCGTCTTGAATTACGGGGATTTCAGCGCGAGTGGGGCTTTGATCTTTACGCTGTCCGGTAATCCACGCATCTACTTCGCTTAATTTTTTGCGCAACGGTTCTATTTTACGAATACCGCAGCATTCTTTGTGATCATCTTCGTAAAAACTGAATAAGCCTTTTTCGGTAACGAGCTTGCGCACTGCCGAGCCATCGGGCGACATGATTTCAATTTTCATTCCGTAGTGTTTGCGAATCTTTTCCAAATAGCGATAAGTCTCACTATGGAGTCTTCCGGTATCCAAACAAAACACCTGAATATCTCGGCGATAGTTGCGAGCCATTTCAATGAGCACGACATCTTCTGCACCGCTAAAAGAAATCGCGATATTGTCAAACTGCGAAAGTGCATATTTGATGATTTTTTGCGGGGACTCGGCCTGTAATTTTTGTTCAATATCAACCAACGAAATTAAAGAGTCATTCATAAGAGCAATTCTGTAGGTAAAAACGGAAGACCGTTAGAATAACAGAGCTAGAATAAAAACTCTTGGGGGCTTGGTGGGAAATTAAATCAATTTTCTGGACTAAATCAGTGCAAATAACTGCCTTGAATAGGAATAACAATTTGTCGTTATTCCTCTTCTTTGCTATATTAGCCCCCGATTTTGTTGGGTATGTCGCTCTCAGGTTATTTTTTATACCAATTGCGCATTTTGTTTTCTCCTCTAAAAAAGCAGGGTGATTCGCTTGTCATTATCCCCGGAAAACATCACAGATTTTTGGTCAATTGCAGCCTATGTTGGCGGAATTGGCTTCCTCCTTTTCGTTATGCTCTTTATTCCCCAGTGGCTTGGTGGTAAAGCTTGGGGTAGAGCTAAAAACGATCCTTTTGAGTCCGGCGTTGTTTCTCAAGGTGGTGCCCGTCTGCGGCTATCTGCCAAGTTCTATTTGGTTGCCATGTTCTTCGTCATCTTCGACGTTGAAGCGCTTTACCTCTATGCATGGGCGGTTTCTGTTCGTGAAAGTGGGTGGGTAGGCTTTGTCGAAGCAGTGATATTTATTAGTATTCTGCTGGCTGGTTTGTTCTATTTGATCCGTATTGGTGCCTTGGATTGGGCTCCCGCGCAACGTCATCGCCGCGCAGAGCTTGCTCGTATACGCCTAGCCAAACAGAAATCAGCAGAATAATTGAGGTTTTGTCAATGAAGTACACGCTTACTCGCGCTAATCCAGAAGGTGCACAAGGTGCTTACCCCATGCAAACGCAACAAACTGTTGCAAGCCATGGCAGTACTGACCCCATGGAAGACGAAGTTCATAAAAGTGTATTTATGGCGCGCCTTGAAGATTTGATTCACGCAGGTGTTAATTGGGGTCGTGCAAACTCTTTGTGGCCGTATAACTTTGGTTTATCGTGCTGCTACGTTGAAATGGCGACTGCATTTACATCTCCGCACGATCTCGCACGTTTTGGTGCTGAAGTTATTCGTGCATCGCCACGTCAAGCTGACTTGATGGTAGTTGCGGGAACTTGTTTTATAAAAATGGCGCCTGTTGTGCAACGACTGTACGAGCAAATGCTTGAGCCGAAGTGGGTTATCTCCATGGGTGCCTGCGCTAACTCGGGCGGCATGTACGATATCTATTCAGTAGTGCAGGGCGTTGATAAGTTTCTTCCTGTCGATGTGTATATTCCCGGTTGCCCGCCGCGCCCAGAAGCTTTCTTGCAAGCTTTAACTTTGCTGCAGGATTCGATTGGCAAAGAGCGCCGTCCATTATCGTGGACAGTAGGTGAGCAAGGCGTTTATCGCGCCGAAATGCAGCCTGAGCGTGACCGCAAGCAGCCTGAGCGTATTGCCGCAGTTAACTTGCGTTCACCTGATGAAGTTTAATTTTAAAAATTAGCCGAAGCGACTGTAAATAATGACCGAAAACGTCACCATTAGCCCCGTAGTGGGCGCTGAACACGAAGTTGTACGCGAGCTGCATGCGCAGTTTGGTGCTGAGGCTTTTGTGTTTCAGACTACTCTCGATAAAGTACCTACACTTTGGGTGCCACGCGACAAGTTAATCGATGTGTTAACTTTTCTGCGTAACTTACCGCGCCCCTATGTAATGCTTTACGACTTATCGGCTACCGATGAGCGTTTGCGCCAAAATCGTTTAGGCATGCCAGTAGAAGACTTTACGGTTTTCTATCACTTGCTCTCGATTGATCGCAATAGCGATGTTCGTATCAAGGTCGCACTTAAGCTCGACGATTTAAAACTCCCAACCTCAATCGGTATTTGGCCAAATGCCAACTGGTATGAACGCGAAGCTTGGGATTTGTTTGGCGTTGTGTTTGAAGGCCATCCACATTTGTCGCGCATTTTGTTGCCGACTACCTGGGAAGGTCACCCGCTGCGCAAAGATTACCCTGCGCGCGCGACTGAATTTGATCCGTTTAAATTAGATGCGGCCAAGCAAGATTTGGAGCAGGAAGCTTTGTTGTTCAACCCAGAAGCATGGGGTATGAAACGCAGCAACAAAGACAACACCGAAGACTTCATGTTCTTGAACCTCGGCCCTAACCACCCGTCCGCCC
>CAZZEV010000292.1:3151-3927 GCA_964653305.1 uncultured Cellvibrionaceae bacterium
GTTGGATGGCGAAGAGATTGTAGATTGCGTTCCTGACATCGGCTACCACCACCGTGGCGCTGAGAAAATGGCTGAACGTCAATCTTGGCACTCTTATATTCCTTACACCGACCGTATCGATTATCTCGGCGGCGTAATGAACAACATGCCTTACATTTTGGCAGTTGAAAAATTAGCTGGTATTGAAGTGCCTGATCGCGTGAAAACCATTCGCGTGATGTTAAGTGAGTTCTTCCGTATCACCTCACATTTGCTCTATCTCGGTACCTACATTCAAGACGTTGGTGGTATGTCGCCCGTGTTCTTTATGTTTACCGACCGTATGAAAGCTTACGATGTTATCGAAGCCATTACCGGTTTCCGTATGCATCCGGCTTGGTTCCGTATCGGCGGCTTGGCGCACGATCTCCCCAATGGTTGGGATCGTTTAGTGCGTGAGTTTGTTGAATGGTTGCCCGGTCGCTTAAAAGAATACGAAAAAGCTGCTTTGCAAAACTCCATTTTGGTTGCGCGTTCTGTTGATGTTGCCCAATACAACAAAGATGAAGCTTTGGCGTGGGGCGTTACTGGCCCAGGTTTGCGTGCGACTGGCGTGGATTTCGATTTACGTAAAGCCCGCCCATATTCTGGCTACGAAAACTTTGAGTTTGATGTTCCTGTTGGCCAACATGGCGATGCTTACGACCGCGCCGTATTGCGTTTGGAAGAGATGCACCAGTCAGTTCGCATCATCAAACAATGCTTGGAAAATATGCCAGCTGGGCCATACAAAGCTG
>CAZZEV010000293.1:0-3920 GCA_964653305.1 uncultured Cellvibrionaceae bacterium
GCAGCGGCGGGATTGAATATAAGAAAGCAGATATTCATGAAGTATCGGTAAACATTATCGGGAATACTGCCATTCTGTTAAACAAGATCACCTTGTTGGCAGTGGTTCGCGGCAATGAAGTGACCAATCCTTTTGTAGTGACCGAGGTATATGTGAAAGAAAAGAATAAATGGAAAATTGCATCGCTATCTTTTACTAGACTCGTAACACCCTAAAATTTTCGGATATTTTTCCTTGTCTCGCTCACACAATTCGCTTTATTTAAGAGCGAATTGTGTGAATGCGAATTCTCAGCTTCTAACTCATTACCTGAGAATGTTTATTACATTTCTTATTGAATTTTTATCTCAACTTTTTCAAGCACAAGATTATCGTCAATTCGCCAAACTTTAAGTATGTGCTTGCCCGCTGGCACCTTAGCGAAAGCAACTTCTTCTTTGTGACCATTATTAATCACCGCTTTTGACCAGGCTACTTGCCCTGGGTTGTTCAGTGCGCCTGATGTTGGCAAGAGGGTGAAGTTAACTATTTTCGGAGAGCTATCGTCCAACGCAACGGCGAAACGAATACCGCTTGCGCCTATGGTGTCTAGTGTTGGGCTTAGATGAAATACAATCTGTACATCAGCAGATTTAGCCGTAGCAAAATCATATTCCAAGCGTACATCGTCTTCGATTTTTGTGGCTGGCTGACCCTGCGGATGCGCAATCACCGCAGCTTTTGAATGCCCAAGATTATTAATCGCTGCCCATGAAACACCCGCCGCATTTTTGGCGCGATTAAATGCTGAAGCTTCTATAGAAATATCATTTGATGTTGTTGCCGATGGCGCAGCAAAAACAACAGGGGGATGTCGGTCGTGAACAGGCTTATCTGCCGCAACATAAATAACACTGGGCATGGTTTGCTGGGTAGGTTCGTTCCAAATGATGTAATTCATATGAACCTGATTCATGATGCCATCCCACTTTCCACCCTTTATTTTATGGTATTTCGCAGTGAGCTCGGCATCGCGCGCAAACGTCTCTTCAACAACTTTGAGAAAGTAGTTCGCGCGCGCATCGTGATGCGAAGCCAAACGTCGATTCCACGCAGTGGCGAGATACATTTCATAAAGATTTGCCAAGGCTGTAACGGGGTATTCAATTAATTGGTAATAGGCATCCTGATGATGCGGTTTTAATTGCTTTTTCACATTATTGGTTGCGATCACAAGCTCTCGCCATTGATCTACCAGCAGATCGAACTCGCCTTTAATTAAGACCTCTTTGGTAACATCGCCGAGCGCGAAAGAGGTTTCATTAATGAGCTCAGGTTTACGTAGTGAGGCATATTGACTGTAACGTGTAATCAATTCTCCTATTTGCGGAGCGAGTTCTGCACCGAAGGTTCTTTCTGCCCAATTCTCTGGGAATTTTGCCAAGGTTTGTGGTGTCATGGCGCGCGGATTCCACGCCATTTTCATGAAAAAATCGAGTGGATATTCCATGGGTTTAATATCACCAACGTTCACCACCCAAATATTTTTGGCATTACGTTCGTAAGCCAAATTCATTTGTTGCCATACTTTTTCAATCTGTACCGTGTTGAGCCATTTGTAATTGCGCGGCACACCAACATAATCAAAATGATAGTAAACACCAAACCCACCTTTACGATTGAGATCACGTGTGGGCAAGCGTCGAATTTGGCCCCAGTTATCATCTGCAAATAACAAGGTCACATCTTCAGGTACTGACATACCTTTATCGTAATAATCCTGCACCTCTTTGTAGAGCGCCCACACTTGTGGTGTTTGCTCTGCCGGTTTGCCCGTGACATCTGCAATAAGCTGACGCTGATCCTTAACAACTTTTTCCAAAAGATCTGTAGCGGTTCCCTCTGCCATGGGTTCATCGCCATCGCCGCGCATGCCGATGGTTAACAAACTTTCATAAGCTTGCCCCTCGCCCTTTGACACCATACGCTCAAGGCCGCCTCGCCAAAATTTGCGCAGATTTTCTCCGTTAGTCACATAATTCCAACGCCCACCAATACCTGGTTCGTGTGCAAGCCTGTGCCATTCGTTTTGTGCTCTGGTGAGGGGTTCATGATGAGAGGAACCCATGACCACGCCCATCTCATCGGCCAATACTGTGTTTTGCGGGTCGTCCAAATGAAACGCCTTGGGAGCCCACATGGCAGGCCATAAATAATTGCCTTTCATTCGCAAAATAAGTTCAAAAACATGCGCATACATTTTTGCATTTATGCCGCCAAATTTTTTCTCTGCCCAACCGCTTAATGTGGGGTCTTCATCATTGATGAAAAAACCACGGTAACGAACTCCAGGCTGATCGCTTCGGCTACCAGCGTTGATATACATATTTTTGAGCTGCGGAACGGGAACATCAGCAAACCAATGCCAGGGCGAGACGCCCATTTTTTCGGAAATATCATAGGTACCAAAAATTGTACCGCGACGATCTGACCCTGCGATAACCAGCGCCTGCTCCACACCCGGCCAAGGATTTTTCACCACGGCAACACTGAATGCTTCCCACTGATTTTTTAACCCGCTTACGTCCAGCTTACCTGCAGCGATAAGCTCATTGATAAGCTGACTCTGGCCTATAACGCCAATAACAATCACTGCACTTTTAATATTTAGCTTATTGTTAATAACCGAGGCGTTGCGCCCACTGACTCGTTTCAGATCTTCAGCAAAACTTTTAGCTACTCGCAGCACCGCTGGATCATTGCTTTTTTCTACAAGTATTGTGGCGGGCTTGCCATCTTGAATAAGCGCGAAACCGGCATCGCTTTTGTACGCGCAAACAGACGCAGGGCTAGTGCACGCGAAGGCTCCATTGGCTGTGATCGAAACAATTATCGCTGCCGCCCACATAAAATTTTTCAACATGTTTTTTTGCTCAAATTAATGTTCGTTATTCTTTCGCAGTCGGTTGGAGCAGCCATTTTGCTGCTCCAACCGGCAACAAAGAGGCCCAGTTTCGCAAATACTCATGACATATGAACACAAGTATACATGCCATTAAAAGCGAACAGTGCATACAATTATTTAACGCAATCCAGCCTATTGAAATTAACCTGCAAATAAACTTATACGCAAACACCACACATGTATTCACATACAAGCTGCTTAACCTCCTGAGCACAGCCTCTGAACAAAAAACACTCAAACTGCTTGACACTACATTACTGTGCGGCGCATAGTACGCAAACACTGTGCATCACACAGTGTTTATCGCACAGTATGGAGGTACGCATGTCCGAAGAACATTTAGAGAAATTACGACAGGAGCTGCGGCGCGGCGTGTTAGTGCTGGCCGTGCTCGGCTCACTCAAGCAGCCGCACTACGGCTACTCGCTGCGCAAGCAATTGCAAGAAGCAGGTATAGATATCGACGAAGGCACGCTTTACCCGCTGGTACGCAGGCTGGCAGACCAAGGCCTACTGGATAGCGAATGGCAACAAGGCGATGGCCGCGAGCGCCGCTATTACCAACTTTCAGCCATTGGCGCTGAGTTACTCGCCACCCTATCCAGCGAATGGCAAACCCTAAACTCAAATATTGCAAAACTCTTGGAGGTTTAACATGAACCTTATTGATCGCTACATTAGCGCTGTTGCGCAACAACTCCCCGCCAGCCGCCGCGATGATATTGCGCGCGAACTGAAAGCCAATATCCTCGACCGCTTAGAGAGCTTTGCCGAGGAGCATGGCCGCCCCACAACACCTGCGGATGAATCCGCCATTCTGCGCGAGCTTGGGCATCCACGGCAGGTCGCGGCGGGCTATTTACCGCCGCGCCAATTGGTAAGTCCGGCGTGGTTTCCGTTTTATACCCAATGCCTTAGCTACGGCTTGGCGATCGTTACTCTGATTCAGCTATTAGGATTTGGGGTGAGCCTGCTG
>CAZZEV010000294.1:0-3906 GCA_964653305.1 uncultured Cellvibrionaceae bacterium
TTTCTCATTCCGGCTATATCAAGCGCAATGCGGCTTCCCTCTACCGCGCGCAACGGCGGGGTGGCAAAGGCAAGATCGGTATGGGCATCAAGGACGAGGATTTCGTCGTGGAGCTATTTAGCTACACAATAACGTCTTTCGCTTGTGGCAAATGACGCCGCTTTTAAGTCGGTACCTTTTAAGTCGAGACAGGTACAGCGAACAGTTTAGAAGCTTAGCCGCAAAATACGGCTAAGCCATAAAGATTTTCAAGCTGCAGATACAGAAAAGCGCCACCCCTAGGTAGCGCTCTGTAACAACATGTTTCTAATATGACCGATGGCTCGTGTAGGATTCAAACCTTTCGGGCATACGGCAACACAGTTTTGGATACCATGGCAACGGAATACACTGAAGGGGTCATCCAAGTTGGACAGACGTTTTTCAGTCGCCAAATCTCGGCTATCTGCAAGAAAACGATAAGCTTGCAACAAACCGGCTGGGCCAATGAACTTGTCAGGATTCCACCAGAACGATGGGCAGCTGGTTGAGCAGCAAGCGCAGAGAATACACTCGTACAAACCATCCAACTTCTCGCGCTCTTCGGGCGATTGCAAACGCTCAATAGCTGGCGCTGGCGTATCATTTTGCAAATAGGGCTCGATCTTTTGTATTGGTCGTAGAACTGGGTCATATCTACTACCAAATCGCGAATAACCGGTAAACCTGGTAATGGACGCAATACTAGCTTGCCGCTACCACCAGTTGCTTCGGAAATAGACTTGATGCAAGCCAAGCCGTTTTTGCCATTAATGTTCATACCGTCTGAACCACACACGCCTTCACGACATGAACGACGGTAGGCGAGGCCTTCATCTTGCGCTTTTAACAACTCGAGCACATCCAACACCATCAAGTCTTTACCATGAGTGTCAATCTCATAGGCTTTCATGTAGGGCGCTTTATCGGTATCAGGGTTGTAGCGATAAACTTCAACTTTCAACATGTCACTGTTCCCCTTAGTAAGTACGTTTTTTGGGTTGGAAGGCTTCCATAGTGTGCGGTTTAAAATTCACTGCACGCTTGGCAACACGCTTCTCGCCGGGGAAATAGAGTGAATGGCACAACCAGTTAGCATCATCGCGATCTTCAAAGTCATCGCGAGCGTGAGCACCGCGCGATTCTTTGCGCTCTTCAGCGGCAATCGCCGTTGCTTCGGCAACTTCTAACAGGTTTTGCAATTCCAAGGCTTCAATACGCGCAGTGTTGAATGCATTGCTCTTATCGGTAATCGACACATTTTCAATACGCTTACGTAAGGCGGCCAACTGCTCGATACCCTTCTGCATAAACTCGCCTTTGCGGAATACTCCGAAGTAGTTTTGCATGATAGTTTGTAGTTCTTTGCGCAATACCGCAGCGCTTTCGCCGGTATTAGAGGTATTTACTTTGTTCAAACGCTCCATGGCTTTATCAATATCAGCCTGGGTAGCGTTTTTGTGTTCAACGCCTTCGCGCAGAGATTTCTCAATGTACAAGCCCGCCGCACGACCAAAGACCACCAAATCGAGCAGTGAGTTACCGCCCAAACGGTTAGCGCCATGCACAGATACGCAGGCAACTTCGCCACAGGCAAACAAACCGTCAATAACTATATCTTTACCTTCAGCGTCTTGCGTTAAAGCTTGACCATTAATATTAGTTGGAACGCCGCCCATCATATAGTGACAGGTAGGAACCACAGGAACCGGAGCATACACAGGGTCTACGTGTGCGAAGGTGCGTGACAATTCACAGATACCTGGCAACTTGCTTTCCAATACCTCTTCGCCCAAGTGATCGAGCTTCAAGAGTACGTGATCGCCATCTGGACCACAGCCGTTACCGGCCAAAATTTCAAGGACCATTGAGCGCGCAACTACGTCGCGGCCTGCAAGGTCTTTCGCATTTGGAGCATAGCGCTCCATAAAACGCTCGCCGTTTTTGTTGATGAGGTAACCACCTTCACCGCGGCAACCTTCAGTAACCAATACACCGGCACCGGCAATACCGGTAGGGTGGAACTGCCACATTTCGATATCTTGCACCGGGAAACCAGCACGCAATGCCATACCAATACCGTCACCCGTATTGATATGCGCGTTAGTGGTGGATGCGTAAATACGCCCTGCACCACCAGTCGCCAATACAGTAGCCTTGGCTTTTACATAAACAGTTTCACCGTCTTCGATGTTGATGGCGATAACGCCTACCACAGCACCGTCAGCATTTTTAACCAAATCAACCGCAAACCACTCATTCAAAAACACGGTATTGCTTTTGATGTTGCCTTGATAAAGGGTGTGCAATAACGCATGACCGGTACGATCTGCTGCTGCGCAAGTACGCGCGGCCTGACCACCTTCACCAAAATTCTTAGATTGGCCGCCGAATGGACGCTGATAAATACGGCCTTCTTCGGTGCGAGAGAATGGTAAACCCATGTGCTCCAATTCAAATACAGCTTCAGGGCCGACTGAACACATGTACTCAATAGCGTCTTGGTCACCAATGTAATCTGACCCTTTTACGGTGTCATACATGTGCCAGCGCCAATCGTCTTGTGGGTCTGCACTGGCAATCGCACAGGTGATACCACCTTGAGCAGATACAGTGTGCGAACGAGTGGGGAATACTTTAGTAATTACTGCTGTTTTGTAGCCGGATTGCGCTAGTTGCAAAGCTGCGCGCATACCTGCACCGCCGCCGCCAATCACAATGCCATCAAACGAAATCGTGCGAATACTAGCCATTATTTAAAACCCCAGAGTATTTCGATGCCCCATACCAGGTAGGTTATTGCAACGCCACCCAATACCATTTGCGCAAAAATACGCAGCACAGTGGCTTTGCTGCCCATCAAACGCTCGGTCAAGTAATCAGTTAACACTGCCCACAAACCAATCCACGCGTGGCTAATAAGAGACAGCAGAGTCACAAAACTAAATACACGAACCCAAAGCTGGCCAAACAAGGCGCTCCATTGCTCGTAGGTAAGATCGGGATTGAGCGCAATGTAAACTGCAAGAAAAATAACGTAGGCAGCCATAACTACGGCGCCAACACGTTGAATCAACCAGTCGTAAAGGCCGCTGCGACCAAAACTTGTTACTGAAGTTACCATACCCAAACTCCTATCAATGCAATTGATGCAAAGGCAATTACAAAAGCAATCTTAGCGCCCAACTGGCCGCCTTTAAGGCTTTCGCCAATACTGCAATCCATAATTAAATGACGAATCCCCATCACCATGTGATAAGCCAAGCCAGCTAACACAACGAATAGTACGATTTTACAGATGGGGTTGGATGACACATCGCGCACGGCGGCAAAACTTTCTTGTGAATCCAAGCTTGAATCGAGCATCCACAGCAGAAAAGCCATGCCTGCAAAGAGTAAAATGCCTGATACGCGATGAAAGAAAGAAGCAAAGCCAGTGATAGGAAGTTTAATCGTGGATAGATCGAGGTTGACAGGTCTTTTCTTGTTCACGGTTTAAGTCACCTTTTAGCCCAATGGGCAGGTTATTAAGAATGAGCACCAGCATCGACAAAAATGATTGTTTTTGGGGCATCGCTGATGCATCCTGCAAGTCGCGCAGCATTATAGAGAGGGAGCCTAATAATTACAAACAAATTGCCGCCACTAAAGCCAAATCTCAGGGTTGTTTTCAAGACCGAACTCAATTGCTCAATTTTTCTGCAAGATCAAGGACTTCCCCGCTTTTTCCCAGATTTTTTTGATCCACAAGGGCGCACAAAACCATCCTCAAGAACCAGCTTGGTGCAAAAGTTCTTGCAAGCCAAGAGAACCGATATAGACATCCAAAATTTCCTAAAAAAAGTTTCAACAAATACGCCCTATTTATTGGCAAAAACTTTCGTTGCA
>CAZZEV010000295.1:0-3862 GCA_964653305.1 uncultured Cellvibrionaceae bacterium
AGATGCCACAAAAGGAAACTGAAAGGATAAGGCAGTGATGCCGATAGGATCAGGACGATCCTTGACCCACGCAGGACGCTACGGGAGCTCGCATGATGCGGCTCCCTTTTTTATTTATTTCTCCTCCAATGAAAATCCAATCTCCCCCTATTTTCTAAGTTGCTGGATTTAAACGGCTTAACTGCATAATATGGATCTTTTTGCGAGATGCGGCGCCTCACCATGATTTCCTCTACCGGTATTCTCACCATTAATTTGACCGCAATACAGTCTAATTGGCTGTATGTTTCTGCACGACTGCGCGAGGGTGCCGAATGTGCTGCAGCAGTGAAGGCGAACGCCTATGGTGTGGGTGCTCTGGAGGTTACCAAGGCGCTTTATGCTGTTGGTTGTCGATATTTTTACGTTGTCACTTTGCATGAGGCAGTAGAGCTCCGCAATGCCTTGCCTAGTGACGCCATATTGTATGTGTTGGGCGGTGTTCCTGATGAAATGGATGATGTCTTTGTCGATTTCAACTTAGTTCCCGTTCTGTATTCGCGTTTTGCTATTGATCAATGGTTGTCCTTTTGCGCATCGCGAAAGCAGGCATTTCCTTGTGCGTTAAAGTTAAATACTGGCATGACCCGCTTGGGATTGGATGCTTTAGAGCTGGATCAGCTTTTAAGTGCGCCCGCAAATATCGCGCACTTGAATCCAGTTTTAGTAATGAGCCATCTTGCTTGCGCAGATGAACCAGCACATCCGCTTAATATTGAGCAATTAGAGCGATTTTGTTTTGCGGTTTCAAAAATAAAAACACTGTTCCCTATGATTAAAACCAGTCTCGCTAATTCTTCCGGTACGTTTTTAGGTGGTGCTTTCCATTTCGATATGGTGCGCATAGGTGCAGCCTTGTACGGCATAAATCCGCAAGCGGGCACGGCTAATCCATTGGCTTCCGTTATCCATTTGAGGTTGCCAGTGTTGCAAATTCGAACGACTGAGCGCCCTGAATCCGTGGGTTATGGTGCAACAACCTCGGTGTCATCTGGCGCTCGTCTCGCAGTGGTCGCAGGTGGGTATTCGGATGGGATTCATCGCAGCTTGGGCTTGGCGCCTAAGGGACATTTTGATGGAATTGAGCTTAAGTCGGTCGGTCGTATCTCCATGGATTCGTGCGTGTTTGATATCACAGATATTGAGGGGGAGCCTAATTACATTGATGTGATCAATGATGAGTTGAGTTTGGATTATTTAATGAGTGCCAATGGGACCCTTGGATATGATGTGTTAACCAGTCTAGGTGATCGTTATCAGCGCCGTTATATCGGTGCAGGTGCGGATAATGAGTAGTGATAATGTTGAACTCCCCCCGTTTGAGCTGTTGCAGTTGTTGGGGGATGGTCGAAACCATTCGGGTCAAGAGTTGGCGAGCGTACTAAATGTTAGCCGCACTGCGATTTGGAAACAGTTGGCTAAGCTTGAGGGTTTAGGGCTTGAACTCTTATCTCAATCGGGAAAAGGCTACTGTTTGGTGGGTGGTCTGGAGTTGTTGGAAAAAGACCTTATCAGCTCGCTCTTGGCGCCTTCAACCGCAAATTCTATTACGCATTTAACACTGCTAAAACTGGTCGATTCGACTAATTCTTATTTGATGCGACAGGAGCAGGCTACTGGTATTAGCGTCTGCTTTGCTGAATTTCAAACAGCTGGCCGCGGTCGCCGTGGTAGGCATTGGGTTAGTCCTTTTGCGAGCAATATTTATCTTTCTCTGCGCTTGTCGATTAGCAGTGGTCTAGGTGCGGTTGAAGGGCTTAGTCTTGCGGTTGGCGTTGCGGTTGTGCGCGCCTTAGATGAGTTGGGCGTAGTTGATGTGCAGCTGAAGTGGCCAAATGATGTGTTATGGTCCGGTAAAAAGTTGGGTGGTATTTTGATTGAGGTGCTGGGTGATCCTTCGGGTGTTTGCCATTTAGTGGTGGGTTTGGGGTTGAACCTTCGCACTGAAAAGTCTATGGCCGATGCAATAGATCAGCCTTGGGTGGCCTTGGATACTATTCTGTCTGCTCCCCCCGGCCGAAATCGTGTCGCAGCGTGTCTTTTGAGTCACATCGTCCCGCTGCTAAGTGATTATGAGGCTAGGGGCTTCGTTGGCTATAAGCAGGCATGGGAAGCGCTGAATGCGCATGCGAATCAACAAGTGGATTTGTTTATGGGCTCGGCTCAAACGACGGGTCTTGTGCGTGGCGTTAATGCGGCAGGAGCGCTTTTGCTTGAAACGGATAAGGGGCTAGAGGTTTTTCACGGTGGTGAAGTCTCATTGAGGGCCGTTGTGTGATTTTAGAGTTGGATTGCGGTAATACCCGCGTTAAATGGCGAGTGCGCAAAGATAAGTGCATCACTATGCGCGGCATTTTTCTAACCCATGAGGGGTTTAATGTTATTACCAGCCAAGAGTTGGCTGAAACCAATATTCAACGTGTATTAGTTGGTTCTGTGTTGGGTGATGATTACGCACGCAAGCTGGCATCTTGGTCGATCGCTTGTCTGGGGATTAATCCCGAATTTGCGGTCAGTGAGCCGCACGCTAGTGGTGTTGTGAATGGCTATCAACAGCCGGAAAAGTTGGGAGTGGATCGCTGGCTTGCTATTTTGGCGGCAAGTGAGCAAGTGGATTCGGCGCTAGTTGTTGTAGATTGCGGAAGTGCTATAACTGTTGATCTTGTCACATCTCAGGGGGAGCATCTGGGTGGATATATCGCGCCCGGGTTAAGGTTGATGCGCGAGGCGCTAGAATCGAAGACAGCAGCTATAAAGCTTGGGCAAATTGGCTATCCCGAAAACAGTTATCCTGGCCGCAATACGGTTGCAGCCATAAAGTCAGCTGAGCTTGCGATGATTGTAGGTTTGGTCGAGCAGGCAAAATCGGTGTTGAAGGCTTATGACATGAGCGCTGCGAGGCTTCTGGTTACCGGCGGCGATGGCGAATGGTTAGTTGCCATGTTAAAGGATGGTGTCTACCAGGAGGATTTGGTGTTGGATGGGCTGCATATAGCGCTAGTTAGCGCAGACACTCAAAAGAGTATGAGTAAATGAGATTGATCTTTATTGTGCTATTGGTGGGGAATTTAGGGTTTTTTCTGTCTCAAATAATGGGCGAAAAAGCTGCTGTTGGGGCTAAGTCTACAGTTGCAGAGTATAGAGATTTTGGCAACTTACAAACGGTTGCTGAGCGTGCAGCCAGCGGCAAGCGCCCCGTCGTGGGTTCTGCGAAAAAAGAAGTTGTCGTGTCAGAGTCGTCTTCTGCGCCGGCTGATGCTGAGCGCTGTGAACTGATTGGCCCCTTTGCTGAGCTGCTGCATGCTGAATATTTGGTGGAGCGACTCACTGCGCTTGAGGTTGTCTCATCCATAAGGCAAGTTGAAATAGCGGATGGCAAAAATTACTGGGTATATTTAAAGCCCGAGATGTCTGAAAAAGAGGCGCTACGTCGATTGAGTGAAATACAGCAGGCCAAGTCGATTGATAGTTATATTATCCCTAGTGGCGAATTGGCTAATGGAATCTCATTTGGGCAATTTGTGAGTGAAGCTGAAGCCAAAGCCAGGGCCGAGCAGATTCGTGCCCAAGGTTATGCGGCAGAAATAAAAGAGGTTCCCAAAAGCCATAACGAGACTTGGGTGGAGGTTCACGAGAAAGCTGGGCAAAAAGTAAGCGAAGAAAAGTGGCTAAGTCTTTTGAAAGAAGAAAAAGCTATAGAAAGAAGACAAAATTATTGTTTGGGTGTTGCACACTGATAAAAGTTTCACTAGTATGCGCGCTCCACGATAGACGGTGGTTGTGAAAAGGCTGGCGTAGCTCAGTAGGTAGAGCAGCTGACTTG
>CAZZEV010000296.1:0-3856 GCA_964653305.1 uncultured Cellvibrionaceae bacterium
ATATTAAAGATGATGTCTTGTTTGCGAGAGCGCGCTAGGCTTTCTAGCCCCATTTCACGCGCGATATCAATAAGAGCTTCGATGGGCTTGAGTTTTAAGTCGGTAAGATTCATAAGTAAGGCTTTGTAGGATGGTTGTTGCGGAAGTAAGCCGGATGGCTGAATTGTTTAGGATTAAATTTTCTAAAATAACCAGAATTTAAATCAGGTATTAAGGTTAATCGGGCTTTTATCTAGTAGGCATAAAGTCTGTTGCGTAATTTTTCTGTTATTGGCCGCTTGCAGTTTTACGGTATGACGCTAGCAAACTCGACTGGATGTATTCTGTAATAGGGTAAGAAACAGCAGGGAGTTAGATCTTATCCAGCTGGAGCTAAACCTTGTGCGGGTTCAACGCGGGAGAAGTAGATGAGCCGAGTATAGCGACTAAATCTGACAAGTGCAAAACCAAAACCAAAACAAATATGAAAATGGGCTGCTTTGGGCAAAAAAAGTTAGCTCGTAGGGGAAATAAGGGTTTCCGCTGCGATATAAAGGAGCGGAAACCTAAGTCATTACAGTGAGCTATTGATAAACTCAATCAGCTGAGCTTTAGACAAGGCACCCACTTTAGTGGCTGCTGGCTCGCCGTTTTTGAACAAAATCAAGGTAGGGATACCGCGAATTCCAAACTTACCGGGAACCTCTTTATTGGCATCTACATCGACCTTAGCAATCTTTAACTTACCGGCGTATTGCTCTGCCAAATCGTCGAGGATCGGGGCAATCATCTTGCACGGACCACACCAAGCAGCCCAAAAATCTACCAATACAGGCACATCTGCACTCAACACATCTTGCGCAAAGCTGGCATCACTTACATGTACGATTGCATCACTACTCATTTTAAACTCCACCACTAGGTATTAATTGACTATGGCCATCATAAGGATTGGGGTGGGGTCTCGCAAGGAGAAAAAACCTATAGCAGCCATAGCTCCCAACAATTATCAGCGCACAGGTATTAGTTTTTATTGAGAATGCGATCAAAAACACCCACAAGATTGTCTAATGTGACTGGCTTGGAGAGGTAGTGATTCATGCCACTGGCAAAAACAGCGTCGCGATGCTCTTGTAGCGCATGGGCAGTAAGCGCCACCACAGGTGTAGCAGATAAATTTCGTTGTTTTTCAAACTCACGAATACTGCGTGTCGCCTCAAAGCCATCCATTTCCGGCATTTCACAGTCCATAAGAATAACATCGTAGGCTTGCGTAGACTTGCGCACCATCTCAAGCGCGAGCAAACCATTCTCTACCAACTCTGGGGTGATTTTGAGTTTACTCAATAACCCTTTAATAACCATGCGATTTACAGCATTATCTTCTGCGACCAGAACACGCAAATGCGCAAATTTATCCGACTGCGATTCGATGGTAGGCGGTGTATTCACAGCTACAGTTTCATGTCCCAACAAAGCCGCCAACTCATACTTTAATGCCTTACCTGAAAGCGGTTTGCGTAAAATAGTGTGTACTGAATACTGACGCAACAACTGTTGATCTTGAGAGATATTACTCGCTGAGAACATAAATACCGGTAAGGCTTTGGCTTCGCTATTGGTACGCAATTGCCGAATAAAATCTATCCCGCTCATATCAGGCAATTGAGAGTCTACGCCGATAAAATCAAACTCTTCGCCACTGTGAGCTGCTTGCAAAATAGTGGTATGCGCCACTTTTGCCGAAAGCGCAGAGTTCATTTCCAAAGACCAAGCACGTGCATACTCCGCCAGAAACTCAACCATTTTGGAGTTGGCACCCACCAACAATAGTTTTTTACCACCAAGTAAAGCAGTGAGCTCACGCTCATGGACAGTTTCATGCACAACGATATCGGCAGCTGAAAACTCAGCGGTAAACCAAAATTTCGAGCCCTTTCCTTTTGAGCTCTCAACACCAATGTCTCCATTCATCAACCCCACTAAACTTTTGCAAATAGCCAAGCCCAAACCCGTGCCACCGTATTTGCGAGTGGTTGATGCATCTGCCTGATTAAACGAATCAAACAAATCAATTCCCGAACTCAAATCTATACCAATACCGCTATCTTGAATTTCAAAACGCAATTTGGGCGCATCGTCGGTAGCGCCCGCCTCCAGCCCAACCTCCAACGAAATAAAACCTTCGGAGGTAAATTTAAAAGCATTACCCAATAAATTGATAATCACTTGCCGTAGCCGTGTCGAATCCCCTTGCAATAACAGCGGCGCTCCAGGTCTGACACCGCCAACCAATTCAATATGGCGCTTGTTAGCGGTAGCACCAAACAACTGCAAGCAGTCTTCAATTAAATCATCCAAATTAAAAACGGTTTTCTCCAACTGCATTTTGCCCGCTTCAATTTTGGAATAGTCCAGAATATCGTTAATAATCTCCAACAGTGTTTCACCAGAGCGATGAATCACATCAATATAGTGCTTTTGATTTTCATTGAGCGGCGTATCGCGCAGCATTTCCAGCATACCGATAACACCATTCATAGGCGTGCGAATTTCGTGACTCATAGTAGCGAGGAATTGGCTCTTAGCACGACTGGCATCTTCTGCGACATTTTTTTGTCGGCGCGTTTCTATTTTTTCTTCTTGCTCTGCCAAGAGCGCAAGCTCCATGATGCGACGCTGATCCAGATCATCCAGCAACGTTTCGCGCATGTGATTAATTGCATCAACCACATTATCTAATTCATCTTGGCGATAATCGGATTTAATACGCTTTAAACGCAAAGGCTTATTTAAACTCTCTAAATTTAGGTTGCGCGCATAGTTGGCAATGGATTCCATATGTCGAGTTAAAAGCGCATGTACCAACCATAAAATAAACAGAGAAATCAGTAGCGTCTTAGTGGACTGCACAATCGCAATAAAAAGCGCGCGCTCCCACAGTTTGTCGTAAATACTAGACAACGAGGCAGTAACCTGTAAGGTACCCAAGCGCTGCTCTGGCGTACTCGCATCTTCATAAGTTAAAGGATATTCCTTCACCAAAAACTGACTTTTTTTCGCATCAATTTCAGTTTGTGAATATTTATTATTACTGACCACCATCGACTGCTCAGTGTTATTCCAATCGCGCCAGACTACTTGCACCTGTACAACATCTTGCACATCTAAAACACTGTGAATTTGAATACTGAGCTGCTCTTGATCAAACCCCCAAAGACTTTTGGTAATACTGGCGAGGGTACTAATTCGAACTTGATCGAGGCGCTTTTCAAGGGAGGATACATCGTCGTGAAAATTAGAGTAGAGCTGCAATAAAATGGCAAACAAAGTGATCAGCGAACTGCTGACCACAATCAAGCCTAGCAATCTAAATGCGATGGGGTTTTCGCGTGCATACTGCCGTAGATTTAACATGAATTTGTAACGCCCACCTGGGTTATTCTGTTGATAGCAAGCACTTAAAATCGCACCAGAACACCAGAGCTGTTACACAACGCCTGGTATATCCGTAGCACCTGGCAATAACACTTAACGAGCACTGGATTGTTGCAAATAACTTACCCAACCCAGCCCCTTCAGCCATCTTAAAAGTGTAGCAGCTAAATTTACGAGCCTACTACTTATCCTGCGCATCCTCACGTGCCTTAGCAACAGCGACTTTCGCCTTTGCCAAAATATCTACCGCAGCCGTTTTTGCCTCGCGCATTTTTTTAATAGCGATATTCGTGCTGTTTTTCATACGGCTTATAGCCAACGTCAGCTGATGCAATTCATTTTTGGTATTCACATCCATACCGTCAGTATCTATTGGCGTATCTTTACCCGTAGAAATATCGTGCGCAGCTTCAGTCAAACGCTTAATGGGAAAAATCAA
>CAZZEV010000297.1:0-3845 GCA_964653305.1 uncultured Cellvibrionaceae bacterium
GTTACCTGCCAACCTGAACGTTCATCAAGCCGCCATCGCCAACCATGCCTTAATGGGCGGCTTAATTAGTAACTGGCTATTCTTGCCCGGCAGTTTTGATTTGGACAGCTATGCCGAAACCATGGTGGATAGCTATTTGTTTATGCTGAAAAACAGCCCACAACTGATAACGCCGTAAGTTTTGGTTTATTGCCCTATTTCCGCCCTAAACCAGTATTCCTCCCCTAGACAAACACTTCCCACTATCGCCGCGAAACTGTTGCATCCCATTATTCGCCTAGATCGCAATCTGGTGCGACGCACAGCCGCTATTTACGCACTATCATCAATAGTAAACATAAGGCAATCAACTCCCATTTGGACGCACACATAACAACACTCTTAGAGACACCTTCAATAATGACAATATTCAAATCAAATCTGCATAGCCTCATGGGCGTCTGCTTTCTGTGCGCCTGCGCACTACCCAGTTGCGGTGGCGGCTCATCTACCAATAACCTGAGCCAATGTATTGGTGGCACCTGTGAATGGGATGGCGCGGAGCGGTTTAACGCTGGTTGCCTCTAGCCCGAGAGCCTCGTAAATTGAAGTGAAAAGTCCGGCGTTGTGCCGGATTTTTTTGTGTGAAAAAAGCAGCGAAATTCACTCTATGAAACCGATTTCATAGGCGACTAAAAAACAACTTTTAACGACAAAAACAAACAATTCTTAACCATTCTCTGACCCATTTTCGTAACGCCTCTAAACCAACATCAAACACTCAGCCTTATACTCGGTTGAGTTTGCAGGGCGATATAAAAATAAAAAGGCCCATCAACCAAAACAGTGATGTTGCATCCCCGCAAACCAAACACGTGCAATCGCGTTCTAAAGTAGTAATCCAGAGCGATGCTCAATCACAATTCAATAATAAGAGTATTCACAATGTCTAAAATGTCCCAGTCGTGCGGCAAACTGACTTCGTTGGTCGCAAAAAATGCTTACGCTTTATTAAAATTCGCAACTGGTCTTGCACTAGTGGCACAAGTTGCAACAGCGGCTGCCGCCGTTGCACCTATCACAACCAGTGGAAACAAAATCTTAATTGGTGGCCAGCAGGGCAGTATTTCTGGCAACAGTTTGTTTTGGAGTAATACCGGTTGGGGCGGTGAAAAATATTACAGCGCACAATCCGTTGCTTGGCTTAAAAGTGATTGGAAATCAAATCTCGTGCGTGCCGCCATGGGTGCAGATGAAAGCGGCGGTTACCTAACCGACTCCTACAACAAAACCCGCGTAACCACCGTTGTAGACGCCGCCATTGCAAATAATATGTACGTCATTATTGATTGGCATTCACACCACGCCGAACAATACCAAGCACAATCCATCGCCTTTTTTAAAGAGATGGCAACAAAGTACGGCAACACCAATAACGTGATTTACGAGATTTATAACGAGCCTCTGCAAGTATCCTGGAGCGGTGTTATTAAACCTTATGCCACCGCTGTGATTGCCGCTATTCGCGCAATTGACCCTGATAACTTAATCGTTGTGGGCACACCAAGCTGGTCACAAGATGTAGACGTAGCGGCAAATGATCCTATTACCGGTTATGCCAATATCGCCTACACCCTGCACTTCTATGCCGGTACTCACGGCCAATCCCTGCGCGACAAAGCAACCACAGCGCTCAGCAAAGGCATCCCACTGTTTGTGACCGAATGGGGTTCCGTAAATGCTGACGGTGGCGGCGCGGTTGCAACTGCGGAAACCAATGCGTGGGTTAGCTTTATGAAAACCAATCACATCAGCAATGCGAATTGGGCCTTGAACGATAAAGCAGAAGGCGCGTCTGCATTGGTCACCGGAGCGAGTGCAAACGGCGGCTGGACTAGCGCACAACTGACCGCATCAGGCACCTTGGCTAAGAGTATTATTGCTGGCTGGCCAGCAACCAATCAAAGCTCTAGTTCAGCGGCAAGCTCAGCGGTTGCTTCCAGTTCTGTTGCGAGTTCTACACCAAGTTCAGCAGCATCTAGTGCTTCTAGCGTGGCCACTGCCCAACAATGCAATTGGTACGGCCAAATCACCCCCGTGTGCAAAATGACAAGCAGTGGTTGGGGGTGGGAAAACAACGCCAGCTGCGTTGCAGCAACCACCTGCTCCGCACAACCTGCACCCTATGGTTTGATTGGTGGAACTGCTAGCTCTTCCAGCGTTTCAAGTGCTGCAGTTTCAAGCCGTTCAAGCTCGGTAGCAGTGAGTTCAGCTGCTTCTAGCTCTGCCGCAAGCAGTGTAGTAGGCGGAACAACGTGCAGTAGTGCAAACTTCAATAAAACCGCCACTAAGGGCTTGGAATTTAGCGCGGTTGCGGGCGATTGCATTAAATTCACTAAAGCATCTGGCACCTTGCAAATTGGCTCTTGGTCTGGTGTAGCCTCAAGCTTCAATATCACCTCTGGCCCACAAGGTATCACCAATACCGGCGGTGGTTGGACAACAGTGGCGAATACAACAAATGGTGATTTGTACATTAAGGTTGTTTCGGCATCGCGCAGCTTTAACATGAAGTTCGATACTTGGTAATTCACTTAGGGTTTCAATTTATTACTTGAAACCTATAAGGAACTCGAGACAAAAATCCGGCCTTGCGCCGGATTTTTTATGCGTGTAACTTTTAAAGCTAATCCCACTCGTTCCCGAGTTCGAGTTTGAAAACGAAGCAATGTCGCTAATACTGAGTGATATTTACAAACGGAGCACCTATTGAAAATCAGTATCAAATCAAAACTCTTAATTACGGGTGGCCTTATTGCGGCAGCAACTGCTATTTGGCATTTGCTGTGTATTGCGGGTGGCCCTAGTTGGTATGCGTTTGCAAGGGCACCAGGAATTGTAATTCACTCAGCAAAACAAGGGACTCTTTTAGCCCCACTAAGCACCGCTGTAATTGCAGGTTTAATGTTCACTTGTGCTGCCTATGCATTTTCAGGTGCTGGGCTTATCAAAAAAATTCCGTTACTTAAAACAGCGCTTGTGACCATTGCTTTTATTTGTTTAGTTCGCGCACTTAGTACTGTCCCTTATTTAATTTCATCGCCCTTAGACATGTGGGAATTAGTGGCAAGCTCTGGCTGGTTTTTTGTGGGAGTTTGTTTTTTAATGGGTGCGCTAGAACAATTCACTGCGAATAAAAAAAAGAGGTAACAAGCTCAAGGCCGCCACTGTCACTTCGCTCCCAAGCTCCTGCTTGGAAATGCATATCGGCGCTACCAAGCTGGAGCTTGGGAGCGAGACATAAGTTGGTATTTAGGCGCGTGAGTTATATAGTTACGACCATCAAATGAACTGTTAGACTTTAATAAATAAACTAAATATGGAGCTATAATGAAAAAATATTTTTTACTATTCTTAATACTGTCCACTCTCACTCCTTTATCTCTTTCTTCAATAGCAAGTCCTGCAAGTGATTCTCTTGGCACTTGTATGATCGACTCTATGACAGGCAAAGAAAGAAAACAGCTTGCGCAATGGATATTTTTTGCAATGGCCGCACATCCAGACATCAAAGAGTACTCCAAAGTTTCTGCTGAATCGCAGGCAAAAACAAATGAAATTATTGGCAAGCTTATCTCCAGATTGCTTACAGAGACTTGTGTCGAGCAGCTAAAAGCTGCAGTAAAAGAAGACGGACAAACAGCAATTTCTGGAGCATTTGAGCTGGTAGGTAAATATGCAATGCAAGATTTCATGGCCAGTAAAGAGGTTTTAGGCTCTATATCCGGATACGTCAATTTCGTAGATCAAGAAAAGTTAGTTAATATTTTAAAGACGAAATAAGTCTAACGAACGTTGCAGTCGTA
>CAZZEV010000298.1:0-3839 GCA_964653305.1 uncultured Cellvibrionaceae bacterium
GATTAACAGTCATTTGCTCTACCGACTGAGCTAAGGCGGATCGGTGACTTCCTCTCTGGAAGTGGTGCGCATAATATAGGTGAGACTTTGCTTGGTCAACCCTTTTCTCTAAAAAAATCATCAATTTAGCGGGGGTTGGTTAATATCTCCACAGCCTGTAAATCTGTTGTACAGATTGTTGTAAGCGCACCTAATTTTTACGCAGCTCAATCACTTTAAAACTTTTGTTTTGTGCGATTAAATTAATCTGCTTGAAGTAGGGCAGTGCCTTTTTTTCCAATGCGATAAATTGATTGACTACAAAATACGCTAAACCATTTTCAGTTAATTGTTTTGCAGCATTGCGTAAAAATTTATCGGTCAAATCACCGTCAACACTAAAGCCTTGGTGAAAAGGCGGATTGCATAAAATCAAATCAAATTGCTTTGGCAGCTGTTCGCCAGCATCGCCTGCAATAACTTCTGCCGAAATATTGAGATGCTTACAATTTGCGTTGGCTGTTATAAGCGCAGCGGCATTGTTATCGGTAAGTGTGCGTTGTTTTATGGGGAGGTGTTGGCTGGCAATCGTTAAATATCCATAACCACAACCTAGATCCAAGCAATGCTCAAAGTTTCGTTTTTCTGTCGCTAAAGCTTGTGTGACCTGTTCAATTAAAAATTCACTGCCTTGATCAAGTTTATTCCAGCCAAATTGCCCCGGCTTGCTCAAGACGCTTTTATTATTAATAGACAAGCACTCGCGTAATTCGCGGTAGTTTTCGTCATTTAAAAGTTCACCTGACTTATCTTTTTTAACAAGCTGGCTTGAGTAGCTCATACCATCTTTCTGAATATTTTTTCCGCAGCCAAAAAGTGCGCTGGCTTTTTCAATATAAGTTTTTACGCCTTCATTTTTTTGGCCGCTAATCCATAAAACGCCAAGCGGTTTAAGCACGCGTTGCGCTTGATTAATTAAATGATGGGTAACGGCCTTTTCTTTAGAGATGCGATAAAAAATATGATCAACACTATTATCTGCAATCTTGCTTAAATCCACATCGTTAAATTCTGCGCTAAAACCTAAGCGCTTGGCCTGCTCAGCAATATCCCAACGATTGGTCATAAGCGCTGGCTTTTGCGGCCAAGCCTGCGTATCGGGTAATTGATGCAACACATTTTCATCGCTAAACCATAGGCTTTGTGTATTGGCATGCTGGCGAATTTTTTCAAGCAGCCAACTCGTGGGGGCATCAGTCATGATTATTTCTCAAAGCTCGCGATTTCATCGCTAGTAAGTGGGCGAAATTTCCCAAGCGGTAAATCTGCATCTAAATAAATAGCGCCAATTCGTTCGCGATGTAAGCTGACAACATGATTGCCAATAGCGGCGAACATGCGTTTGACTTGGTGGTATTTGCCTTCGCAAATACTGAGGCGGGCTTGATGTGAACTTAAAATAGTTAATTCGGCTGCAAGTGTGGGTTTGGTTTCACCTTTAAGTAAAACGCCCTCTGCAAAAAGAGTTTTTGCAGATTCATCAATGGCGTCGGCTGTAGTTACCAAATAGCTTTTGGTGTGCAAGTGTTTTGGTGAGGTTATTTTATGATTCCACTGGCCATCATCGGTTAACAGAATTAAACCCGAGGTGTCCAAATCTAAGCGGCCAACAATTTGTAGCTCTTGCTTAAAGGGTAAATCAATTAAATCTAATACCGTTGGGTGCTCACTATCGGAATTGGCAGACACATAGCCCGCGGGCTTATGCAGCATTATATAGCGTGCTTTACGCTCTTCAATTAGCTTTCCATCAAAGACAACCTTATCGCCATCCTTAATCTGTGCATTAGTTTTTGCAACGGGATTATCGTTAATAAAAATTAAGCCTTGCTTAATCGCAATATGAATTTGAGTGCGGCTAAGCTCTGTGTTGTTGCCGATAAATTTATCAAGGCGCATAGATTTAATTCTGCCTTAGCAAGGGGAGCCATTGGCTTGGCACTGCATTATACCAATCAAAGCGCTCAATAAGTTGCGTCATGGTTGTATCCAGCGGTGCAATTAATCTTAGTTCGGTCTGAGTTACCGGGTGTGTAAAACATAATTCAGTTGCAGCCAACAATAAGCGATGCGCACTAAAGGTCTGCTGGAAAAAACGGTTGTGATTGCCTTTGCCGTGTTTCGCATCGCCAATAATAGGGTGGCTAAGGTGCTTCAAATGGCGACGTATTTGATGCTTTCGCCCCGTTTGCGGCACGCATTTAACCAATGAGTAACGGCTTTCAGGATATTTATCCACCGAATAGGGGAGCGCAACGTCGGCAAGCCGAAAAAATTCTGTTACTGCTGGTTTTGGTTCTGGATTGCGCGCTTGCTTGTCAGTATATTTATCCAGTTCTTCAATCAGTGGATAATCAAGCAACTGATATTCTGGGGATATTCCACGAACGATCGCAACATAAGTTTTTTGCAGGCGATGTTCAGCAAAAATATTACCCATAAGTGCGGCTATTTCTGCACTTAACGCAAAAACTAAAACGCCCGATGTGGGTTTATCTAAGCGATGAACGGGAAATACATGCTGGCCAATTTGATCGCGCAATATTTGCATCGCAAAGCGAGTTTCATGACGATCAATAGCGCTGCGATGCACTAACAAACCACTGGGCTTGTTAATCGCCACTAAAAATTCATCGCGATAAATTATGTCGAGTTGTTCGTTCATGTCTTCATTGCAGTCGGCATAGGTATAAATAAAAACAGGCGCTATTAAAGCGCCTGTTTTTGAATTTCAATGGGAGTTATTTATTCGCAGTAGCTTTCATTTTTTTCTCGCCCGAATCAACACTTTGGTAAATCAAGGTGTTGATTGTCATTGGCCCAACACCACCAGGAACTGGCGTGTAAGCTGCAACGCGATCAACTAGAGGTGCCAACTCAATATCGCCTACACCGCCGGGGTGGTAACCGGCATCAACAACTACCGCACCATCTTTAATCCATTCGGCTTTAATAAATTCTGGTTTGCCAACAGCACCAACAATAATGTCGGCTTGTTTAATTAATTCAGGCAAATTTTTAGTGCGAGAGTGGCAAATGGTCACTGTGCAATTTGCATTTAACAGCATCATCGCCATTGGCTTGCCAAGAATAGGGCTGCGGCCAACGACAACGGCATGCTTGCCCGAGAATTCAATATTGTAAGCTTCCAGTAAACGCATAATACCTTTTGGCGTTGCGCAGCCATAAGCTTCTTCACCCATACTCATACGGCCAAAACCTAAGCAGGTTACACCGTCTACATCTTTTGCGGCACTGATTGCATCAAAGCACACACGCTCATCAATTTGCTCAGGCACTGGGTGCTGCAACAAAATGCCGTGCACATTAGGGTTGTTATTTAATTCGTGAATTTTTGCGAGCAATTCTTCGGTAGTAGTGCTGGATGGCAGCTCAACTTTGATCGAGTCCATTCCGATGCGTGAACAGGCGTTGCCTTTCATTTTTACGTAAGTAGCAGAAGCTGGGTCATCGCCTACCAAAATGGTCGCGAGAATTGGCGCTTGGCCGTTGGTCGCGGCTTTTAACAGCTCAACGCGTTGTGATAATTCTTGTTCAGTTTTTGCGGCAAGGGCTTTGCCGTCCAATACTAATGCAGACACAGAAATCTCCAGAAAAGAGTCAAAAAGGAAAAGAGGAAAAATATGCGCGCATTTTCACACAGCAGGAGGTGTGATCCAAGTGCTAAGAGCGAAACAATGAATTAAGCAAAGAGATTTTGATGCAAGGAAATGGGGTGGCTGACGGGGATCGAACCCGCGACCACAGGAATCACAATCCTGGGCTCTACCAACTGAGCT
>CAZZEV010000299.1:0-3806 GCA_964653305.1 uncultured Cellvibrionaceae bacterium
AGATATGGATGAATACTGGCGCAAGATGTTCCTGACCGTGGGTATTATCGTGGCCGTTTTCGGTATGCGCTTAGTGTTCCCAATCTTAATCGTAGCCGTTGCCTCTGGCCAAGGTTTGATTGATGTTATGCACATGGCGCTTAAAGAGCCCGATCTTTACTCACAACACCTCATGTCTAGTCACACCTCAATTGCTGCGTTTGGCGGTATTTTCTTATACATGGTGTTCTTGGGCTTCCTGCTGGATGACGCCAAAGAGATCCATTGGTTAGGCGTAATAGAAGAGAAATTAGGCCGCTTGGGCAAGATTGATTCTATTCAAATCGTTATCGGTATAGTCACATTACTCTTGTTGCAACATTACCTCCCTGTTTCAGCCGAGCAAAAAGCCACCCTGTTAATTTCTGGTGCATGGGGCTTGGTACTCTATGTAGTCGTCAATAGCTTAGGCAGCCTGTTTGAAAATGAGGAAACGGGTGAAGCTGCGGTAAACGTAGCCAAACGCAGTGGTGCTATGGCCTTCGTTTACTTGGAGATACTTGATGCATCCTTCTCCTTCGACGGTGTAATCGCCGCCTTCGCAATCACCAAAGACGTCGTGATTATTATGTTGGGCTTGGCGATTGGTGCAATCTTTGTACGCTCCATGACTATTTACTTGGTCAACAAAGGCACCCTACAAGAATATATTTATCTTGAACATGGTGCGCATTACGCCATCGGCATCTTGTCCATCATCATGTTCGTGTCTATTCACCAACATGTACCTGAACTGTTTACCGGTCTGGTTGGCGTGGGCTTTATTGTGGCGGCTGTTATTTCATCGGTTATTTACAAGCGTAAACACGCTAAAGAAATAGCCGAATAAAGAAATCTGTTCTGTTAAAGAAGTGTCAAGTTTGGGCATTAACCTTGTAATTCTGTAATGCGACCCTACTCATACTCCTAGCTGAAAGGGCTAGGGTCGCAAACAAGGCCCAAGTGTTACAGATGTAGATTTATCAACCTTTAGTTTTATTGAAGAGTTACACCCTTTTTACATAACGAAAACTTTTTCTCAAACACAGTAAGGAGCATTAAAAATGGCTATTAGTTTACAGAAAGGCGGCAACGTAAATTTAAACAAAGAAGCACCTGGCTTGAAAAAGCTTTTGGTTGGCTTGGGCTGGGACCCTCGCGCTACCGACGGTAAAGAATTCGACCTCGATGGCAGCGTATTTTTATTGAATGCCTCAGGCAAAGCACGTTCAGACGCCGACTTCATTTTTTACAACAACTTGAAATCAGCTGACGGCTCTGTAGCTCACAGCGGCGACAACCGCTCTGGCCAAGGCGATGGCGACGACGAAACCGTAACCATCGATTTAGACAAAGTACCTGCAGACGTGGATAAAATTTCCGTGTGCGTAACCATTCACGATGCGGCAGCGCGCAACCAAAACTTCGGTATGGTTTCTAAAGCATTCATCCGTTGCATCAACGGTGGCGACAACAAAGAAATCGCACGTTTCGACCTGTCTGAAGACAGCTCAGTTGAAACCGCTATGATCTTTGGTGAAATCTACCGCGCTGGCGCAGAGTGGAAGTTCAAAGCAATCGGCCAAGGTTTTGCTGGCGGTTTGGCACCTTTGGCTCGCTCTTTCGGTATTGACGCTTAATTGCTATTCGTTGGTATTTGCTTTTTGTAACTGCAGGTTCACAGGGTGCCACCTCTCTTCGCAGAGGCCTTAATTTCGGCATCATGTGAACCTGTTTTACGCTGGCGCTAGACATATTATTTATTAGGATTTTTTTAAATGCCTACATTTACGTCAACCGGTGAAATAGATCCCTTTTTGCATGTATCCATGACGAGAGGCGAGAAGATTTATTGTGAATCGGGCGCGATGGTGATGATGGATTCCACCCTCGAACTCAAAGGCAAGATGACCGGCGGTCTTGGCAGCGCAATTATGCGTCGCTTTGCTAATGGCGAATCCTTGTTTCAGCAACACATAGAAGCAACGGGTGGCGACGGTGATTGTCTGTTATCACCCGGCATGCCTGGCGCCATACAAATTTTGGATATTGGCGAACGCCAGTACACCTTAAACGATGGCGCATTTGTAGCAGCAACCGATAAAACCGAAATGAAAGTGCGTACCCAAAATATCGGCAGCGCCTTGTTTGCAGGCTCTGGCGGTTTCTTTGTGATGGAAACCTCGGGCATAGGCCAAGTAGTTGTATCGGGCTTTGGCTCTATGTTTCAGTTGGATGTTGAGCCTGGAAAAGATGTAATTATCGATAACACCCACGTGGTCTGTTGGGATAGTCGCTTACGATATGAAGTTTCAGTCACAACTGGCAACAATAGCGGCGGAGGCTTGGGCGGCATGATTGGCAATCTCGTCAATAGCGCCACCAGCGGCGAGGGCATTGTTTTACGTTTCAGTGGTTCAGGCAAAATTTGTGTGTGTTCACGCAACCGCGATTCCTTCGCCAGTTGGGTGACCAAAGCGCTAGGCGGACAGCGATAGGGCGCAGCGACTTAAACACAAGGCTCAGTAATTCGCATTAACAACCCTCAATAATTTTTAAAGGAAAAGATCATGGCTCTTAACCTCTCTAAAGGTCAAAAAATTTCTCTCGACAAAGAAGCTGGTACTCAATTGACCCAAATTATCATGGGTCTTGGCTGGGACCCAGTGAAGAAAAAAGGTCTGTTTGGTTTTGGCGGCGGCTCACAAGAAGTGGACTTGGATGCATCATGCGTAATGTTTGATGAGCAAAACAACCAAACCGACGTAGTCTGGTTCAGACAGCTTAAGTCTAAAGACGGCTCCATCATTCACACTGGCGACAACCGTACCGGCGAAGGCGACGGCGATGATGAACAAATCATTGTTAACCTGACCACTGTGCCAGCCAACGTTAAAAGCTTGGTGTTCACGGTGAACAGCTTCACCGGCCAAAACTTCTCACAAGTAGACAATGCAACTTGCCGCATTATCAACGCCAGCAACAACCAAGAAGTCGCCCGTTTTAACTTGTCCACCTTGGGCAACCACAACTCGCAAATCATGGCAAAACTCTATCGTCACAACGGCGAGTGGAAAATGCATGCAATTGGCGAGACTGGCAACGGCCGCACCTTTGGCGATTTGATTTCACAAATCACTCCGCATCTTTAATTTTTGGTTTTCATTGGCAGCGTTAGTCGCTGTCGCAAGCACCGCTTTATGATCCGAAAACGCATAGCCACATCCCTGTGGCTCCCTGTCATCGTCCATGACTCTAGGGTTTCGGATCATAAATTGGTACTCGCTCAAACAGATTATCCTGTACTCAAAAAATATCTAATTCAGCTTTTTACTAAGGTAACTCCATGCTGCGTGTTTGGTTTAATAAGACGTTTTCTTCAGTAGCCGCAGCCATCCGCCTTATTCGTGCGGCGGATACTGCGCGCGAATACCATATTCTCTGCACCCACACCAAAGCCTTCTCGCCGGTGTTTTTGGCAGCGGACGAATCCGCCATCGAGCCAAATAAACTCACTGGCAAAGCCTATGTAGAGTGGTGTTTAGAATTCTGCCGCGACCAGCAGATCGCGATTTTTGTACCCGGTAAAGAAGCCGGTTTGATCAGTGCGAATAAAGAAAAATTTGCTGCCCAAGGCACCCGCGTGCTCAGCGTTGCCGATCAACAAACGATTGAATTGCTGAACGATAAGGCCGCGTTTTACCACCATGTAAAACTGCCGCTGGCACCGCCAGCCGAGTTCACCCAGTTTGAAAATGTGGATCAATTTGAAACCGCCTACGCCGATT
>CAZZEV010000300.1:0-3803 GCA_964653305.1 uncultured Cellvibrionaceae bacterium
GGTAAGAAATGTGAGCGTTGTAGACACTGTAGCCGCCATAGTCAGTGAATTCAGTGGTAATAATATTGGCAGGAACTTCCTGCTCGTTAGGGTCGCGCTTAGCACCTTGGTAGTTAGCAATAAGACTACAAACCCACGGGCTATTTTGATAGCTAAGGCTACCGCTCAACAAGGTGCTCGACTCGGTGTGAATATAGCCAACCGGATTCACAATGCGGGTAAGCGCAACGCGCGATTGCCAGTGCTCCGACCAATTGTTCTGCCACTCCAGCTCAAGTCCCGCTACACTCTGCTGGCTATTACCCCAACTGCGTTTAAGTTGCGAGGTTACAGTTTCCACTATGGCATTGCTCACTTGCGTGTCAAAGGCTGTGGTAGACACATAGCCATTGGCAAACAGGTGCAACCAGACTAACTCCGTCGTTTTAGCCGTTTCTGGCTGCAAACCAGGGTTTTTCTCAAAGCCGCTGCTGTTAATTACCGAGGTTTCAATCCGGCTGGGCGCACGGAAAGCCTCTGAGTACAAAAATTTGAACGTATCCTTATCACCCCACTGCTGTACCAAGCCTACACGCGGACTTAAGTGCGAGCCAAAATCAGAGTAGCTGTCACGGCGCAGCCCCACGGTTAGGGCCAAGCTTTCTGTTAAAGTGGTTTGATATTGACCAAACAGACCATGGATAGTCCGGCCATCTTCCGGCGCTTGCGGTAGGTTAAACTGCCCAGGGTTTTCCGGTGGGCCAAGTTGGGCATCGGTATTTACTAAGATTGGATTGCGCCACTCCCAGCCAAATAACCAGTGCGATTCATGGTATTGCCCTTGCAGCAGCCACTCTGCGCCAAGCTCTTGCTCTTGCACGCCACCATCGATAATAAGATAAGGCATAAGCGATGCCGCTGTACGTAAATTAAACGCTTTGTGGCTATTAAATAGAAGCCCCTCCAATTTTATGCCTTGAGCAAACTCCCGACGCCAGCCCAGATTGATGCTATTAGAGTCCGTTGTGGATAAATTGCTCTCGTTATCCACAAAACCTGAAACATAAAACTGCTCCATTGCACGTTGCGCAAACCTAGCGTTAAGGGAAAAGTCACCTAACTCTGCTTGCAAATAGAGGTCTTCAGCGTCAAGTGGATCGCGGGTTTTCATATAGACAGGTGTGGCTGGGCTGGGGAAAGGTTCGTAAATAGTGACTTGTTGACCGCTAGCCTCAGTTTTGCTCGCAGAGAGCGTCATACGCCCCGCCTCACCCTGCCACTGCCACTGTGCGCTCAAATGCCGGCGCCCATAGCTGCCCGATTCCAGCACCAGCTCGCGCGCACCACCGGTAATAATATTGATCACCCCCATAACCGCATTGCTGCCGTAAATAGCCGAACCTGGGCCGCGAATAAACTCTACCCGCGCCACATTTTCTAGGCTGATAAGGGAGTCATCCTGATTGGCACTGCCGGACCAATCATTGTTAAGGCGCTGGCCATCAATCAACACCAAAACCTCATTACCCACAGAACCCAAACGGCGACCACGGCTGGATACGCCTTGACTTTGGCTAGAGAAATCGGAGCGATTGCCTTGATAGCCCGGCACCAAATTCACCAGTTGCGGTAAATTTTGCAGGCCCAAACGGCGGATATCGGCACGGGTAAAAACCGTTATCGAAGAAGGTACGGTTTGCAGAGACTCGTCAGTGAGAGTTGAACTGGTGATTTTAACTTGCATCAATTCTTCGAGAGACATATCCAGCAACGCATTAGCAGCATGTACACTTACACTTATCGTGCAGGAGAGTACTACGCTAAGCCAGCATAGAATTTTCAGGTACGGCTGCGTCATGCAATATCCTTTGTGTTTTGTTTTATCTTTCCATTTAGCCTAGCAGAGGCCGCCTAAAGTGCGAAGCAATGGCACCTAAGAACACCCAAATTTGTGCCAAAAAAAACCCGGTATCGCTACCGGGTTTCTTCACATCTTAATTCAACGAACAAATTAAAGTTTATCGCCGTGCTCAGCCGAGTATTTAGCAACGCCGGCTGGCGATGCGTCCATACCTGCATCACCTTCTTTCCAACCTGCTGGGCACACTTCGCCGTGCTCTTGATGGAAAATCAACGCATCAACGGTGCGAATGGTATCGTCAATGTTGCGGCCAATTGGCAAGTCATTCACGATTTGTGAACGTACAACGCCTTCTTCATCAATGACAAACGTACCGCGGAACGCAACGCCGTCTGCTGATTCAACATCGTAAGCTTTTGCGATTGAGTGAGTGATGTCAGCAACCAAGGTGTAACGAACTGGGCCAATACCGCCATCATTTACTGGCGTGTTGCGCCATGCGTTGTGAGTGAACTGTGAATCAATAGAAACACCAATCACTTCTACATTGCGCTTTTTGAACTCTTCTACGCGGTGATCAAACGCCAATAACTCAGATGGACACACGAAGGTGAAATCCAATGGGTAGAAAAACACTACCGCTTTTTTACCTTTAGTTGCAGCTGAGAATGAGTAACCGTCTACGATTTCGCCATTTGCCAATACGGCTGATGCAGTGAAATCCGGTGCTTTTTTACCTACTAATACGCCCATAATAATCTCCTAATGAGTGAATGATTGTCGCTTAAAATATCGCCGCAATTGATAAGCGGAGAACAATTGATAGTACGGGGCTATCTTACACAGGGAATTTTTTATGTCCTATTAATTTTTTATATGGCGCTCAGTGAGGTAAGGCTATAAGTCGCAAATTCAAAGTCGCAGGTCATGGATTCGATTGCCCGAAACGCCCCAAATTGATACCATAGCAGCCTTTTTAAACGGGCAGAATCCGCTTGGATTTGCTCCGTTTTCTCCCGCCTTACTTACCATATCCACACACAGAGAACCTCTATGTCAGTTGATTTTCGCTCAGCTTCGCTCACCCATTTAGCCAATAACGACGAGTTTATCGCCCGCCACATTGGCCCAGATGCTAAACAAACTGCAGCCATGTTGGCGACCTTGGGCGTAAGCTCGGTGAAAGAGCTGATCGATAAAACTGTGCCGGATAATATTCGCCTAAAGGGCGAAATGGCGCTGGGCAATGCAGTGTCTGAAGCCAATGCCTTGGCCGAATTGAAAGCTATCGCCAGCAAAAACAAAGTATTCAAAACCTACATCGGCATGGGCTACCACGATACCCACGTGCCGCTGGTTGTGCTGCGTAACGTATTAGAAAATCCGGGCTGGTACACGGCTTACACCCCTTATCAACCCGAAATTGCGCAAGGTCGTTTAGAAGCCCTGCTCAACTACCAACAAATGATTATCGACCTCACCGGCATGGAAATGGCGAACGCGTCGGTGTTGGATGAAGGCACAGCAGCAGCAGAAGCCATGGCGATGTGTAAGCGCCAAAACAAAAAGAGCAAATCTGATGTGTTCTTTGTGGATGCCGATACTCACCCGCAAACTATCGCCGTAGTGCAAACCCGCGCGGAACATTTCGGTTTCGAAGTGCATGTAGCCAAGGCAGAAGAAGTGGGCAATGGCGATTACTTCGGTGCATTGCTGCAATACCCAGGTTCAACCGGTCAAGTAAACGATTTAACTGCGCTGATCGACACCGCACACAAAAACAACGCTCTAGTAACCGTTGCTTCTGATTTGATGGCCTTGTTGCTGTTAAAATCACCCGGCGCAATGGGTGCAGACGTTGTTGTCGGCACCAGCCAACGTTTTGGTGTGCCTATGGGTTTCGGCGGCCCACACGCTGGCTTCTTCGCCTTCCGCGATGCTTACAAACGCTCCGCTCCCGGTC
>CAZZEV010000301.1:0-3800 GCA_964653305.1 uncultured Cellvibrionaceae bacterium
CCTTGATATTGATTGATTTATTGAGATTCAGCCTATGACCACTGGCCTCTACCAGCTTGACGAGTTCAAAGATAACTGCGGTTTTGGTTTGATTGCCCACTTAAAGGGCAAAACCAGCCATCGTCTGCTCACAACCGCTATTGAAGCGCTGACCTGCATGACTCATCGCGGTGGCATTAACTCTGACGGCAAAACCGGTGACGGTTGCGGTCTGTTGATTCAAAAACCGGATAGCTTTTTGCGTTCAGTTGCAAAAGAAGCTTGCAACGCCGAGTTGACTGCTATTTATGGTGTAGGCTCGATTATGTTGAGCCGCGAAGCTGATAAAGCTGATGCTGCGCGCGCTATTTTAGCTGAAGAGTTAACTGCTCAAGGTTTGGTGGTTGCTGGCTGGCGTGAAGTGCCTGTGGATCCAAGCTGCCTTGGCCCAATCGCCATGCGCTCTCTACCCGTATTTAATCATTTGTTTGTAAACAGCAATGATTTGCCCTTGGCGCAAGTTGACGCGAAGCTGTTTATGGCGCGCCGCAAAGCTGAGTTACGTTTGTCTGGCGACAAGTCTTTCTACATTGCTAGCTTGAGCACCGGAACCTTGTCTTACAAGGGGCTGATGATGCCTGTGGATTTGCCACAGTTTTTTGCTGACTTAGCCGATCCGCGTTTAGAAACCGCTATTTGTGTATTCCACCAGCGTTTCTCTACCAACACTATGCCTGTGTGGCCATTGGCGCAGCCATTCCGCATGTTGGCGCACAACGGTGAGATCAATACTGTGGTGGGTAACCGCAATTGGTCAGTAGCGCGTACGCCTAAGTTCATCACGCCTTTGCTACCAGAATTACAAACTGTTAAGCCGCTTGTAAACCGTACAGGTTCTGACTCCTCCAGCTTGGATAATATGTTGGAAATTCTGGTTTTAGGCGGTATGGAATTGCACCGTGCGATTCGTATGCTGGTTCCGCCCGCTTGGCAAAATGTCGAGAATATGGACCCAGATCTGCGTGCATTCTACGAATACAACTCAATGCACATTGAGCCGTGGGATGGCCCCGCTGGCTTGGTAATTACCGATGGTCGCTACGCAGTATGTACGCTTGACCGCAACGGCTTGCGTCCATCGCGCTGGGTAATTACTAACGATGACATCATCACCGTAGCCTCAGAAGTGGGTGTGTATAACTACGATCCTGCTGATGTAGTGGCAAAAGGTCGCCTTGGCCCAGGCCAAATTATGTCTATCGACACCTTGACTGGCGAGTTGCATCGCACTCAAGACGTAGACAACCAACTCAAACAAACTCAGCCTTATAAACAATGGCTGAAAGAGCGCGCTTTGCGTGTTGAGTCTACGTTAGAAGCTGATGCTAAAGAGAACGGTCTTCAGGGTATAGAGCTTAAAGCTGCCATGAAAATGTACCAAGTCTCTTTCGAAGAGCGCGACCAATTGTTGCGTCCTTTGGCTGAAGGTGGTCAAGAGGCGGTTGGCTCCATGGGTGACGACACACCTATGGCGGTTTTGTCGCGTCAACAGCGTTCGCTATATGACTATTTCCGTCAGCAGTTTGCACAGGTAACTAACCCGCCAATCGACCCATTGCGCGAAGCGATTGTAATGTCGCTGGAGACTTGCCTTGGCCGCGAATTACCTGTTTATGACGAAACTCCTGAACATGCTGACCGTGTGATTTTAAGTTCGCCAGTGCTTTCTCCAGCGAAGTTCCGTGGTTTGATGGCATTGAATCGCGCTGGCTACGAAGTAGGTCAATTCTCATTACATTACGATCCGGCAGCCACTAACTTAAAAGCAGCTTTGACCAAGCTTTGTGATGATGTTGCTGTTGCTGTTAAGTCTGGCAAGGTCATCATCGTATTGAGCGATAACGGTTTCCAAAAAGGCGTATTGCCCATTCACGCGCTCCTGGCTGTAGGTGCGGTAAACCAACATTTAACCAACGTAGGTCTGCGTTGCGATGCCAATATCATTGTTGAAACCGGCACTGCGCGTGATCCACACCAAATCGCTGCTTTGATCGCCTATGGCGCGACAGCCGTTTATCCATTCCTCAGCTACTACGTACTCAACGACTTGATTGAGACTGGTGAGCTGTTGGTGGATGTGGATTCTGCTTACAAGAGCTACCGCAAAGGTATCGACAAAGGCTTGCTTAAAATCCTGTCGAAAATGGGTATCTCTACCGTTACCTCTTACCGCAGTGCGCAATTGTTTGAAGCAATTGGTCTGTCGGAAGAAGTGGTTTCCATGTGTTTTGAAAGCACTCCTTCTCGTGTGGGCGGTGCGCGTTTTGAAGACTTGGAAGCAGATCAAAAAATCGTTGCACAAACTGCTTGGGTTGAGCGTAAGCCAATCGTTCAAGGCGGTTTACTGAAATATGTTCACAATTCTGAATACCATGCGTTCAACCCTGACGTTGTACAAACCCTGCAAAAAGCTGTTCAAAGCGGCAATTATGCAATGTGGCGTAACTATGCAGATTTGGTAAACAAGCGCCCAGTTTCTATGTTGCGCGATTTGTTGGCGATTCGTGAAGATGCCTGCAAGCCAGTTCCTCTGTCAGAAGTTGAGCCAATCGAAAGCATTATCAAACGCTTTGACTCGGCGGGAATGTCGCTCGGTGCCTTGTCGCCTGAAGCGCATGAATCTTTGGCTGAAGCCATGAACCGCTTGGGCGGTCGCTCTAACTCCGGTGAGGGTGGTGAAGACCCAGCACGTTACGGCACTATTAAGTCATCCAAAATCAAGCAAGTTGCGTCTGGCCGTTTTGGTGTAACGCCGGCTTATTTGGTGAATGCTGAAGTATTGCAAATTAAAGTCGCGCAAGGTGCTAAGCCGGGCGAGGGTGGTCAGTTGCCCGGCGGTAAAGTGAATGCGTTGATTGCGCGTCTGCGTCACTCGGTTCCCGGCGTGACCTTGATTTCACCACCACCGCATCACGATATTTATTCGATTGAAGACTTGGCGCAGCTGATTTTCGATTTGAAGCAAGTTAATCCAGAAGCTTTGGTTTCGGTGAAGTTGGTATCGCGCCCAGGCGTAGGTACTATCGCTGCGGGTGTTGCTAAGGCTTACGCGGATTTAATTACCATTTCTGGTTACGACGGCGGTACGGCGGCAAGTCCATTAACGTCTATTAAGTATGCGGGTTCTCCGTGGGAATTGGGCTTGTCCGAAACTCATCAAACCCTGCGGGCTAACGACTTGCGCGATAAAGTTCGCGTACAAACTGATGGTGGTTTGAAAACTGGTTTGGATGTTGTTAAAGCGGCTATGCTCGGCGCTGAAAGTTTCGGCTTCGGTACTGGCCCAATGGTTGCGCTTGGTTGTAAATATCTGCGTATTTGTCACTTGAATAACTGCGCAACGGGTGTTGCTACTCAACAAGATAAACTGCGTAAAGATCACTACATCGGCACTGTTGAAATGGCGATGAACTTCTTCAAGTTCGTAGCTGAAGAAACTCGTGAATGGATGGCGCGCTTGGGTGTTCGCACCTTAGGCGAATTGGTTGGCCGCGTGGATTTGTTAAAAATTCTCGAAGGCGAAACCACCAAACAACAACAGCTTGATCTATCGCCAATCATCTATAGCGATGACTACTTGGCGACCAAGCCGCAATTATGCGCTGTTAGCCGCAATGAACCTTTCGATAAGGGCGAAACGGCTGAAGCCATTATGCGTGTGCTTTTGCCTGCGATTGAAGGTAAAACGGGCGGTGAGTTTGAATTCCGGATCACTAACTGCGACCGTTCGATCGGTGCGCGTATCAGTGGTGAAATTGCCA
>CAZZEV010000302.1:0-3766 GCA_964653305.1 uncultured Cellvibrionaceae bacterium
CATATCTTTATTTTTAGGTGAACGCCATGCGGCACCCATGCAAAAACGCGTTGCACCGCTGGCTTTGGCAGCCTTGGCTTCTTCAATCACTTTCTCTACGGCCATCAACTTTTCGCGCTCAAGGCCGGTGTCATAACGTGCAGATTGGGGGCAGTAGGCGCAGTCTTCTGGGCAGGCACCGGTTTTAATAGAGCACAGCGTGCTCACTTGAACTTCATTGGGGTTGAAATGCGCCCGATGAACCGATTGTGCTTGAAACATCAGGTCGCTGAAGGGCAAATCAAATAGCGCTTGGATCTCAGCGCGAGTCCAATCGTGGCGAATAAAGGGCTTGGTGGAGGCGTTCATAGCGGGAATCCATTAATACAAGTTAAAGCCATATTAACGGTAAGGATAAAGCTGTCAACCTAAAAATAGTTTTAAGGTTGACAGCCTTTAAGTGATGAAGATTTTAATGAAGGCTATCTGCAATCACCCGGATATCATCGCGATTCATTACCACCAACTCCAACTCATTAGTATCGGTGATCGCATTGTGTTTGTCGGCAAGCTTTTGATAAGCCACCAAATGACTAATGGGAGGCAAGCGACTGGCCGTCATGCGCGCTTTTTGCGAATGATAGAGGCCGAGATTAACCACATCAATTAGGCCAAATGACTCATGCTCGGCGGCTTGCCAGTTGCCCACTTGGCGCACCAGCTGAATATATTCTTCATCCATCTCCCACGCTTGCAGGAGCGCAATCCCTAGGCTTTTGGCGAACTCACGACAAAGTGCAACATAAGTATCGCGGTCAGGAACGGGCAGATCGCCCGATTTAAACACCGATAGAACAGCTAGGGTGCCCACCTCACTGAGCAAACTGCCGAGCAAAGCATAATCTGGCGCAACACGGCCTACTTTTTTGGCGATAAGCGCACTCACACTGGCTTTGGTGATAAGCCGATCCCATGCGGCAGCAAAGAGACGTGTATAGGCTTGAGTGCTGCCGCTAAACAGGGATTTCACGGCATGCAGCATCGTGATGCGTTCAACCTGCGCCATCCCCAAAATTCGCACCACATCAAACACCGATTGCGGCGGCATATGGTTGTGCATCATCACGCTGGAGGCATAACGCAAAAGCAGACGACTAAGCTCTTGATCGCGCTCAATCACTTTACTGAGCGTGTGCGCGCAAACGTCGGAACGAACTAAGGCGTGGCGTATTTCCTGCGTAATTCCGGGCAAGCGCGGAAGGTTCTCCGGATCATTCAAAAATCGGGATACCGAGCTTTTATAGCTGGCGAAATCACTATCCTTTACTACATCCACAATGCACACCCTTAAACAAATCAAATTATTAGCAACGAAACCATCCCTAAGCCTAGAAGAAGCCCAAACAAATTCAATGCACTCTTGGATATTCCGCGAAAATTGCTAGACTAGCGGTTATAAATCAGCCAAAAAAGGATGTTTGGTAAATGTTTAAGCCCTCTAGCACCCTCTCGTATCTACAAAACCTAAGCCAGCATTTTTTACCCAGCAAATGTTTACTCTGTGCCTGCGCTCTGCCCAACGGGTTATTATGCTTGGGCTGTCAACTGGATTTGCCGCACATCTCCCATAGAAATCTTTGCATACAGTGCGGCTTGCAAACAGAAAGCCTTAGCAATTTTTGCGGCCATTGCTTACACCAACCGCCCCTATTCGAGCGCAGTATTATTCCCTTCGCCTACGAATACCCTTTGAATGGATTAATTCACCAATTCAAGTATCGGCGCCATCTGACCTGTGGAAAATTATTGGGGCAAATGCTCGCGAATCACCTTAAAGAGTGCGCACACGACGATGATGCTTGGCGCTCACCCGATCTACTCATCCCAGCACCTATGCACTGGCTAAAGCGATGGCAACGCGGTTTTAATCAAGCAGAATTTTTAGCGCAACATATAGCTCGCGAATTACAGATTCCATTAGCAACCAAGATAGTGAAACGCACACACAAAACACCCGCGCAAAAAGAATTAACGCGCGCTCAACGCCAACAAAACTTGCGAAAGGCTTTTGCAATTTCTGAAAAAAATCGTGTTCAGATAAATGGTAAACGGATTGCGATTATTGACGATGTAGTTACCACCACCGCCACCGTGCGCGAGCTAAGCCAACTGTTGATAAGAGCCGGAGCTAAGGAAGTTCAGGTTTGGGCGCTGGCGAGGACGATGTGATTAGCTCGCTTTGGCATAAAACCGAAACAATTTCTTCACGCGTTTCGGATATAAAATGAGATGCACATCACACACAAAAAGTTTTAAAAATCACGTGATTTAATTTTTGTCGCTTAAATGATGTCGATAGCTTTTACATTTTCTTAAAGTTTTTGATCTGAGAGAAAAATTAATTAGCGCCAAATGCACTGAGCACAAGGACTCCAATTAAATAAAACTGATTGGCACAACATCTGCTTAAGGCTATAAGCTCTCGTACTGAGGCCGCAAAACTGAGGGAATGCGGTTATTCAATAATTTAACCGCTAACGTCACATTTTGATTTAAACAGGAGAACTCCATGAAACTTTTTAAACACTTAATTGCAATAACAACTTTTATCAGCTTAGCGCTTTTACCCATTGGCGCTTTTGCCGCACCCGTTACACAACTTGGATTCATTCTCGATGGATCCGGCAGCGTGTCTACTTCTAATTACAACCTCCTTAGAAGCGGCTTGAGTGATGCAATTGCAGCCCTTGATGCCGACGGCAGCGTTGAAATCACAGTTACCGCGTATGGCAGCAGCACTAAAACTGTTGTAGCCCCAACAGTATTAACAGTTGCATCATTGTCTGCCATTCAAAACTCTATTTTGACCCACACCAAAAGTGGTGGAGGTACCGATACAGCAGGTGCGATTAGATATACCACAAACCTTATAACAGGCTCTACGCTTTTCTCTACAAGCAAAGCATCTATCATCAACCTAGCTACAGATGGTGTACCTAACAGCCAATCCGCCGCAGAGGCAGCTGCACAGTGGTCTTTCACTCAAGGCATAGATGCATTATCGATCGAAGCCATAGGCAGTGGTGTAAACAGCGGTAGCGCTCTTAACAACATGCTGCAAATCGCATTTCCTGGCCCTGCCACCTTATTGGCTTTAAACTCAACCAACATTCCCAACCCAATTGGCGGTAGCTGGGTCGTACCAGTTAGCGATTTTGATGCTTTGGCTCCAGTGTTAAAAGCAAAAGTAATTGCTTCCGTTAAACCTCCAGTGTCTGTTCCAGAATCTAATTCATTGATTTTGTTGGTATTAGGCTTGGCATGTCTTCGTCTGGCTCGCAAGCGCGCATAATATGCAAACAAGCCCTCGCTCAGCGGGGGCTTTTCTGACGAAAGCACTCTGATTTTGGAGAATAAAAAATGCGTTTACCTTTATTTGTCGCAAGCATTTTGGGTAGTTTACTCAGTATTAGTGCGATCGCGGCTACGTGCGATCAAGCCAGCAGATCTGAGAACATTGTACTCATGAGCTGCAGTTTGGATTCGAACTCAGAAGCCTGGATCGATGCTGCAAAACAGGCCTGTGGTGAGGACAAGACCTGCAATGTTTGGTTTTGGCATCGCGGGGTAGAATTACCTAAAACAGCACCGCTCAAAGATATCGACCTCCCCAAAAATTTAACCTCAAAGGCGGTAGCTGTTTGGGCAAATGACTCCAGTAGCTTGGTGACCCTAAAGAAAATAAAAACTAATTGAACTTAACAGGATTCAACTTCAGAAGACAGCT
>CAZZEV010000303.1:0-3744 GCA_964653305.1 uncultured Cellvibrionaceae bacterium
GGCTCGGAGGAATAGTTCTTCATTTTTGCTCATAAATTAATATTAATTAAAAAATTGAACCTATTAAACTTAATGACGTGTTCCAGTGAATTCCATCCAAAGTTTGGCTATTGAATAAGTTAAAAAATCAGATAGGCTTGACATTTAGTTATATTACACTGGAGCGAAATTTTTTATGATCTCACCATTATCTATGTAAATCTTTTTTGCTGTTCAAAATACAGCCTCTTACCATAATCTAAAAGATAGAGAATCTGTGCTTTAAAAATATAAGGCTAATCAATAACAAAGTTATCCAATCTTTTTCAAGACTGCTTATCAGCAATAATAGAAAATTTATATAAATTGAGAATCAATGTGATGAAACTCTACTTTACTTAAAAAATCAACCGCTCAAAAAAGTTCACTTTAACTAGCAGATTTTAAACAAAGAAAAAATTAAATCAGAGTAAGTAAAACCTCAAGTTACGAATCACTATTCTATAAAAAACTAGTCGCACTAATCAAGTAAGCGTCAGTTTGACCTAAGGAATATTATCAAGTGGAATCGAGCCATTATCCCAAGAGCAATAATCGAAGTAGCTAAGGCCACAAAGCTTGTCGTTGTTAGTGAAATACACACTGCAACCCAAGTTAACCAGCTAACTATCGCAATCATTATTTGCTTTAGTGACAATCCAATTAGACGATATACACCTGTTAATGTAATTACTATGGGAAGAACCACTCCAACTAAAGCACCAATTGCTATACCCATACCTCCAATTTGTGGCACCAAGACTAAATTAATCGCAAGATTGCCAATAAATGCAAAAATTGAAGCCACCACAACTCTAGAAGTGCATCCAATTGTAATTGCGAACTTGCTAACCAATACACCTACAATAACTAACGGTATTTGCATCATGCCAATCCGTACGATATCAGCCAAGTAACTAATTTGTGAAAACGAAAGATACTTGCCAATCAAAATGGCCACCAGTGGCTCAGCAAATAAAAAGCCGCCAAACATCAAAATTCCACCAAACCATAAGCCCATCGCAATCATTCGATTCGCATCTTGACTTATGTCGGTATTAGATAGAGCTAATCTGCTTGCAATTTGAGGCAAAACTACTGCCGTAGCTACGACACTAGTAAGTCCAGAAAATAAAATAACAAACTTCGATGCAAATGCCCAGGTAGCTACTGTACCTGCGGTCAAAGCCGATGCAAATGCATAGTTTAATGGACCTAAAGCTGCTGGCAGTATAGTTGCGGCAACTAGTGGCCAGTAGATACGACGCACATCAACGGTAGTGGCATTAAAATCATATGCCGGCAACAGCATTAAGCCATGTTTACGTAAATGCCAGAACACAACTATTGCATTAATGAATGCCCCAAACAACATGCCCGCAATACAAAAGGCTATGATGTTGCTGCTAGATGTCAGAATTATGGCAAGTAAGGCCGAAATAGGAACTATGAGTTGTCCAACTGCTGTAACACCAGATTTCCCAAGAGCATTTAATGCTGCATTACCAATAATTGTCCAGGCAGATAATCCGATAATTGGCGCAAACCAGCGTAATATGCTGACGGCAAAAATCTTGGTATTCTCGTCAGAATTATGGAGCATCAAATTAACTATCCAAGGGGCACTGACTAACACAAAGCACATTGCGCCAGTCAGGATCAATACGGCTAACCCCATTGTGCCTTGGAGCAATCGTTTGCGTTCGCGCAATGAATTATTATGAGTAGAAACAAAAGGTAACACCATTGCATCGCCCATGGGCATTGCCAAACAACTAACAAAAAACATAGGAATAATCATCGCTGAAAAAAATGCATCCAACTCTAGCCCCAAACCAAGTTTTCCCATTATAAGAAGATCGCGAGCAAAAAAACCTAAGTAGGATAGGAGTGTAATTAGCATCACAGTCGCACTTGAACTTAACATCCTATTTAAACTTAAAGAGACAACTGAATTTTTTTTTATTAATTCGGAACTATTGTCAAAAGATGGTTGTGGTGAGGAATATAGTGACTTTTTATAACGAAATAAACTAACCCAGCCAATGCAACCTACTAGCATAAAAAAATGCCAGAAACCATAGCGCTGACGATACAAGGTGCCGACGTTGGGATGAATATAAGCAAGTACCGTAACTAAGACAGCGCAAAAAACAATTCCAGCAAGTAATTTGCGATTATTGTGGCGCAGGATTGTAATTACCGATCCCATAAAAATAAGGTACCAACAGGCAGTTTCTATTGCACCAATTAAACGCGGTAAAGTTACACGCTCACCCCAAGAATAAGGAAATGGCGCAAAAAAACCAACTGTAACCGCTCTAGGTAAATAAGATAGGGCCTCCCAAGCCGAATTTGGTAATCGATTTCCATCAATTTCCGAGCCAGCACCTACCGAACGACCATAAGATACGAAATGAGCACGAAGTTCAGAGGCGCGTTGTAGCGCTCTATCAAGAATTACAGGAACTTCCTCACTTACTTTCCACTTAAACTGCTCCGATTTGTTGGTACTGGTACTATAAGCACCAACATTAAGAGTGCTATTTTCCCCGTACACACCGACAGCTTGCCCAACCCGTGCAAAAGCCAGCCCGAGAATCCCCAGCAAGATGATGAACATTAAACGGACTGCAATCTGCCTTAAGCTACTACCCCAAAGTGATGTAATTAAAAACGAAACCGTAAAAGCAATAGCGATAACTAAAACATAATAGGGTCGAAATAAGCCTAACAAAATAGCTCCTAAAAGAGCAATTATTAAAACTTTTAAAACTCCTCGAAATTCAATTCGAAAACGCTGATCTTGCAAAGCCAACCAGACTTCTAGTAACAATAAAGAACCAACGATTGCAAACGCATCTTTGTGATTTTGACCATACCACTGCAAAGCAGAAGGAAAGATTAGAAAAAAAATTCCCGACAATAACCCTCCAACCTTACCAATATCACCGTCGACCAGCCGCGCTCCTATTCGGTAAATCAACAAAGCCCCAGTTGCATGCGCTGCTGCATTGAGGGGAATAAACCAACCTGGATCAGGGCCGAGTACGGCATATAGTGCAGAAATCAAGCCAACATTAGCTGATGCTCCATGAGGATAAATTCGCCACTCCGACCATCCTAAAACATGAATTTTTTGCGCAATCTCTACTGCCATTTTATGAAAAAAAATCGCATCATTTATGAGCAAACCATGCCCAGCATGCATTTCAGGAAATAATGGAAGCAACGCCTTTTGCAGCATTAATGACATGAATGTTGCAAAGGAAAAACTTAAAAGCCAGAATAAAGAGAAAGAGGGAAATCTAACACCTTCATAAATTAGTAATTCAGAAACAAAACGGTTGTTCATATCTCATTCCTTACCAGAAACCATTTAAAAACTACTCTAATTAAATCTAAAGATAAGCTTGATCAAGCTTAAAAGCCCTGAGATAGTTAAGGAAATCTCTTTTATTCAGATTTAATCTTACTGGCTTTTTATTTAAGGGAATTAGAATATGTATTGAGAACTAATAAATACCTTCTAGCCTAAATTTTTTAGCATAATCGCAAGTAAAGACCAACATAATATTCGATCATAATTCAAAATTATAGTTAATTCACAAGGTTTAACTCAAAAGCTCTCTTGACTTAGATGACTGTCATCTCAAAATCTTCTTTGCGTGCACCACACTCTGGACACGTCCAGTTCATTGGTACATCTTTCCAAAGTGTACCCGG
>CAZZEV010000304.1:0-1801 GCA_964653305.1 uncultured Cellvibrionaceae bacterium
ATTCGCGATGGCGAATTGTGGAATCTTTTCGTTACTATTGTGCCGCACCCTGATGTTATAGACGATTTTTTTGCTAACGCCCAAACTACGCTAGCAAATAACGAAGGTATGGCATTCGTCACCATTGATAAAGCGACCAATAAAATTGCTGGCTCAACGCGTTTTATGAAATCGAATTTACCTAACAAACGCACTGAAATTGGTTTTAGTTTTTTAGGTAAATCTTGGCAGAAAACCCATATCAATACTGAATCTAAATTACTTATGCTCACCCATGCATTTGAAACTATGGGGCTGAACCGTGTTGAGTTTTTAACGGATTATTTAAATACTACCTCACGCAATGCCATTTTACGTTTGGGTGCAAAGGAAGAGGGCATTCTGCGAAACCACATGGTGATGGCCGACGGACGTGTAAGGGATTCGGTGATTTACAGCATCATCAACAGCGAATGGGCAGGAATAAAACAACACCTCAATTTCAAACTCAACAGCCGATAATAACCCTACAAGAATACATTTCACTCATTCGACAAACTGATACAAACTCAATGGGTAAATAGCGATGCCAACGTCTATATGAGTAACTTCTTGCTACTCATATAGGCGGATTAGACGTTCCCCCTCAAGTTCTCTACCCCCTTCCAATTCCTCTAGCCGACAAACTCGTTCTATGAACCCATAGTGACGATCAAAAATTAAAAACGCACCAATAACAACCATCCATAAATTTTGAGGCTTTTATTTGGAGCATGCTTTCGCTTATTTTTTGCACCGCAAAGAAACATTTCACACGAAATGGCTATGTCATAGCACCATTTTGTTATTGGCACAGCTGTTGCAAAACTCTTCACGTCTATTTTGCACGCACCAAACCTGAACTTACTTTTTAGCCTGGATGATTCTCCATGAGCAGCTCAAAATTAAACTTATTGGATTTTTCCAATAAATCAGTCGCAACCTTGCACCTCACTTGGTTTGCCTTCTTTATGACTTTCGTTATGTGGTTTAGCTTACCTCCGCTAAAGCCATTGATCATGCAATCGGTACAAATGACGCCACAACAATGGGCGGCCTTGTTAACGCTAAACGTTGCACTTACTATCCCCGCGCGCATTGTGGTAGGCAGCTTGGTGGATAAATTTGGCCCACGCACTATTTACAGCGGATTACTTATTATTTCATCTGTTGTGTTAATTGCCTTTTCATTTGCACAAACCTTTGAACAACTCGCACTCTTTCGTTTTATGTTGGGTTTTGTTGGCGCCGGCTTTGTAATTGGTATTCGCTTGGTGAGTGAATGGTTCCCCGCACGTCAAGTTGGCCTTGCCGAAGGTATTTACGGCGGCTGGGGTAACTTTGGTGCTGCAGCGGCAGGTTTTACGCTTCCTTTCTTAGCAATCCATGTTTTTGGTGGCATTGACGGCTGGCGCTATGCCATGACCGCTGCGGGTGTATTAGCAGCAATCTACGGCGTAATTTTTTATGTGTTCGCGCGCAACACACCAAAAGGTTCTACCTATTTCAAACCTAAAAAATCGGGCGGCTTAGAAGTTAGCAGTAAAAAAGATTTCTGGTTTTATGTATTGCTCAACGTGCCCATGTATTTAATTCTCGCGGTACTTGCATGGAAAATGTCGCCTGCTAATTTGAAATTATTAAGTGCGACTACCACCAACATTATGTACCTCGTTTTGATTGCACTCTTCGTATTTCAATTCACACAAATTTATCGCGTCAACAAAGACATGCTTAAAAATGGTGTACCTGAACACGACAAATACGAATTCAAACAAGTGGC
>CAZZEV010000304.1:1901-3743 GCA_964653305.1 uncultured Cellvibrionaceae bacterium
TTTATCTTCATTCAATTTTTGAAAGAGCCTAAAGGTCATACCGTAGAAGTCAATGAAGATGGTACTTTGCAGAAGATTGAAGTGGCATAAATAGCAGTGACTTGAATAAAGTAGCTTAGATTGAAATTTGAATGAAAATCTAAATAACGAACAGCCCGCTTTATGCGGGCTTTTCTATTAGACTCTAATACTTACGCAACTGATAAAAGAAAAATCTATGGATCACCTACAATCCACCCTACGTGTTTCTTTTGCACAACGCAGCGAAGCCGGCAAAAAACCCGAAAATCAAGATACCGTGGGCGCGCGCATTCCCGATGGCAATGCACTCACCAATAAAGGGATTGCGATTGCGATTGCCGATGGTGTGAGCAGTAGCATGGCCGCACGCGAAGCGAGCCAAACCGCTATTGCAGGCTTTCTAACCGATTACTATGCAACACCGGATACCTGGCGCACACAACAATCCGCCATGCGTGTTATTCAAGCACTTAACTCCAGCCTATTTGGCCGTAGCCAAAATTCAATTTATGGCGAAGGTTATCTCACCACTTTTTCTGCACTTATTTTAAAAGGCTCAACCGCTTTTATTTTTCATGTTGGCGATACGCGCATCTATCGTTTACGCGGTGAAGATTTAGAATGCATAACACGCGATCACACTCAGCGCATTGATCGCAACACCAATTATTTAAGCCGAGCCGTAGGTGCAGACCCCTATTTAGAAGTGGATATGCACACCTGCGAAATAGAAGTTGGTGATCTATTTATTTTAAGCTGCGATGGTATTCACGAATTTATTCCACAAGCAGAATTTAAAACGCTCATTAAAACCAATCGCACCAATCTAGATACGCTTGTTAACGGCGCTATCGAACTAGCGCTCAGCTATAAGAGTGACGACAACATCAGCATTCAAGCCGTGACGATTGAGCAACTCGGCAGTGCAACTCAGAGCGATGCGATTCAAGTCTTATCGCGCCTGCCATTTCCACCGCTCTTATCACCCGGGCAAGCAATTGATGGTTTACACGTTAAAAAAATCCTACACGAATCTACTCGCAGCCAAGTCTATTTAGTGGAAGATGAAAAGGGCAGAGCACTCGTCATGAAAACGCCTTCAGTAAATTTTCAGGATGACCCTGCCTACATTGAACGCTTCGTGATGGAATCTTGGATTGGCGCACGCATTAGCGGCCCGCAAGTTGCGCGTGTAATTCCCGCACCTGAATCGCGCTCATGCTTGTATTATTTAACTGAATATATTCCCGGCCCAACACTCACCCAATTATTAAAAGAGCGCGGCATTTTAGCGATAGTGGATGCAGTGGAATTAATTGAACATTTAATTCGCGGTATTCGCGTGTTTCACCGCAAAGATACGCTGCACCAAGATTTAAAACCGGACAATATTGTGATTAGCGCCAAAGGGCCGATGATTGTTGATTTTGGTTCATGCTGGGTAGCAGGCGTTGAAGAAGTGATTGCGCCCTTTAAACGCGACCCCATTTTGGGCACGGCTGATTATTCGGCGCCTGAATATAGATACGGTGGAAAAGCAGGCCCCGCGTCAGATCAATTTTCATTGGCAGTACTTTTATACGAAATGCTCACTGGGAAATTGCCCTACGGCGCTAACTACGCCAACGCAACAGACTTAAACAGCTTTCAAAAATTAAAATATATTTCTGCAATGCAGCACAATCCTTTAGTGCCTTATTGGTTAGATAAAGCTTTAGAAAAAGCGCTGAGCATTTACCCTAATTCGCGCTATGAAGCTTTATCAGAATGGTTTCAAGATTTAAAACGCCCCAATCCAGAATGGCTAACGCATCGCCAGCA
>CAZZEV010000305.1:0-3703 GCA_964653305.1 uncultured Cellvibrionaceae bacterium
CTGTTGTACTTATCTCAACCCTATGTGCTGTCGCGTTCCACGCACAAGCGGGCGAATTGAAAAATATCTCCATTCAAGATGCCTTGATTTCTGATGACGCCAAACTTGGCCTGCCGGATGATATTAAATTCTATTTTGGCGATGCAAAACCAGAAGGTACTGTGACCAAAACCATTAGCCAATACTCTTTTAATCGCGAGATTAATGCATCGCTAAAATCACAAATCAAAGCCTGTAACTCAGCATTAGTTGTTGCGTTAAAAGACTTGCGTGAAGCAGCGAAGAAAGAAGGTGCTAACGCCGTCATTAACATCAAATCAAATACCAAAGGTAAAGCTCTTTCTAGCCAAGAAATTTTCGCCTGCGATTCTGGCATGTTGAAATCGGGTGTCTCTATTTCTGGTGATTTAGTCGTTATCGAATAATTATTTTCCTTCGACGAGTCTTTAGGGCTCGTCGATGTTCCCTCCTTTAAGAAAAATCCGCTCTGTTGATAGATCCTCTTCTAGATCTCACCTTTACAAAAATTATCCGCACTCAGTTCGCGACTGCTATAGTCTGTTTGCGGTTTTTATCGACTATCGCTAACTTTCTATTGCCACCGCTTACAATAACGAGGTGAACTATGTTGAAACGCATTACATCCAAACTGGCACTTTGCTGCAGCTTATTACTTATAAGCCTGAGCAGCTACGCCGAACAATTTAACGTGCTCTTGTTCACCATGACACAGGGCTACCATCACCAATCGCAATTAGAAGGCGTAGCTGCTATACGCGAGATGGGTAAAAAGCATTTTTTTAGCGTTGACTGGCAAGAAGATCCAGCCGTCTTTAAAGATGAAAATCTCAAAAAATTTCACGCCATTATTTTCCTGAATACAACTGGCGATATTTTTAACCCAGAACAAAAAGCCGCCATGGAGCGATTTATTCAATCTGGCAAAGGTTTTGTGGGGGTTCACAGCGCTTCAGACACAGAATACAAGTGGGAGTGGTACACAAAATTAGTGGGCCGCAGTTTTCATATTCATCCTGTGATTCAAACCGCTGAGCTACAAGTAATTGACCGTAAATTTCCCGGTCTTGAACGTTTGCCTGAGCGTTTTTTGTGGACGGAAGAATGGTATGAGTTTGGCCCAGAACATACCAAAGGCCTCAACTATATTTTAGCGGTAGACGAAAAAACCTTTGACCCCAAAGTGAGCTGGGGCGCTAAGAGTGGTGAAGGTATGGGTAAATTCCACCCCATTGCGTGGTACCACAATTATGACGGTGGCCGTTCTTTTTATACCGCACTTGGCCACACACCAGCGGATTATTCCGACGCGTTTTTTCTAGAACATGTATACGGTGGAATTTATTGGGCAGCAACCGGCAAGGGATTAAAAGCTAAATAATATCAACCGATTTTCGCACAAAAAAATACCCGCTCACTGTAGCGGGTATTTTTTTGCTTCAATGTTTTCTCAAATTAAGGAGCTTTAAAGACTACCTTTACGGTTGCATCCACCGCGCTTGAATCAACATAGCCAATCATGTTCGGGTTCGCGGCAATCAGCGCCTTTACTGCAGCATCTTTTCCGGCGTCTTTTGGCGGCGTCCCTTTGCCGGTGAAAACCAATTGCGACCAATAGGCTTTATATTGGCTAGCATTCTTTTTACAGACAGATTCATTGAACTTATCACGGACCGAAGAACCTTCATCTTGATTGATAGGTACTGCCTGACCACCACTGGGAAAATTATTCGCTTTTCCTAAAAAGATACGCGCAACTTCTTCATCCGTCATACTGGAGACACCCGATGAAGGATGCACAATCACAGCAACTTCTGCAAAGGACATTGCGCAATAAGAGAAGCCAGAAATAGCCATTAGCATTGTGATTAATTTACGCATTTTCTTTGCCCCTCCTAGAATACGGTTTGCACAGCAACAGAAAATACTTTCTGAGTACCTTCAGCATCATCATCTATGTCATCAAACTGGAACTTGAGTGCAGTTCCAGATGTAACATCCCAGCGAACGCCTAGCGTTAATACATCGCGATGAATGGACTCTTGCATAGCAGCGCCTTTTAACACGCCAATTAAATAATTCGTGCTGCCAACTACCGGCAAAGCAACGCCAGCAGGAATACCTGCCTCGGGGTGAGAAATTTCATCATCAGATTTTGAAGCCGTTACATGGTAGAGCAATTCGCCAGATCGAATCCCTAACATGACATATTCGCGAACGTTTTTACCCAAAAAGGAATCAGTAGCATCCAATTCGATATGCTCTGCGGCGGCTACAAAGGTGCCCGTATCTATAGTGCCGCCAAGCTGAATAAAGTTTACGCTGTCATCATCCATTAATACTTTGTCAGCATTCGCGGCAAAATTAAATTGACGCAAAGTGTTTGCTAAGGTTGTAAGACTCGGGCTTTCAATTGTTAAATCTGCACGATGATAGGCTGCACGCAGATTCCACCAATCTTTTCCAAAGGTTCCCGCCACCCCCATTTGGTTACGGGTATTGGCCTGAGCAAGATTGCCACCCAACTCTAACTCATCATCAAAACTACCAAAATAGGCTTGGAAGGTTGTATCAAAACTACCAACCGATGCGGACGTATAGAAATCCACGCCATCTATATTATTGAACGGCAAGTAATACACTTCTCTCGGTGGCGTAATCCAACTATAGGCATAACCCACATCTAAAAAATCTGAATACATATAAAACGGCGTACGCAAACGTCCAGCGCGAATCTTACTAGAATCACTCACTTTGTAGGTTAAGTAAGCCCACTCAGAATCAACTTGATAATTGTTACTGCCTCGGGCGATGAATTGACCCGTAGCGCTCAACTTATCTGAAATAGTGCCTGTAATTTGGACGCCAAGAACATTATTCTTGATGGTGAAATCTTCTTCACTGATACCGTTGTAAGAAAACTTCTCTTCATCGCTCACCATCCCACCACCAACCGATAAAAAGCCTGATAGCTTTACGTCGCTGGCATGTGCAATTGATGCAAACCCCAACAATAAAACTGCCAACGTCAGGCTATTTGTTTTAAAAATATGTTTTCTCATTCTGTAAACTCTCCTCGTGATAAATAATATCCCACACATTAAATCGCAGTTTCGATTTAACTGATCCTACATAGAACTCACACCTTAAATTGCGATGAGATTTTCCCCAGACCCTGGCTAATGTGATCTATATCGCGACTGACCTCATCGAGTTCATTGGTGCTCGAGGTAACCAGTTGGGTGTTGTGAAAAATTTCGCTGACATGTTGAGTTACATGCGCAAACGTTTGAGTTTGCTCTTGAGTTGCATCAGCAATACGCTCGTTAAGATGGCTAATGGTTTCGACATTACTGAGGATTGAATTGAGCACTTCGCCTGACGCTTTAGTGGCGTCCAAACCACGATTCGCACGTTCCACGCTGCCCTGCATGGCGGTGACCGCATTGGCAGAAACTTTTCGCAATTCATTAATCACTTTATGAATTTCTTCGGTCGCCTGACGCGTGCGCACTGCAAGACCACGTACCTCGTCGGCAACCACAGCAAATCCACGCCCGTGCTCGCCAGCACGCGCTGCCTCAATCGCGGCGTTAAGCGCTAGCAAATTGGTTTGCTCTGCGACATTTTGAATGGTGTTGAGCAAATGCCCAACATCTGTCGAAAAGGTTTCAAATTGATTTAC
>CAZZEV010000306.1:0-3693 GCA_964653305.1 uncultured Cellvibrionaceae bacterium
CAAAAGCGGCGGGTCAGCTTGGTGTTTCGCAATCGGCGTTGAGTTACACCATCAAAACATTAGAAGATCGAATTGGCGTCAAGTTGCTTAATCGCACCACTCGCAGTGTTTCGCCCACTCAAGCGGGTGAGCGTTTGCGCGCTGAAATTGAGCCCTTGATTGCAGGTATTGAGCAGAAGTTGGGGCGGTTGAACGAGCTCCGTGATTCGCCGCGAGGAACTTTAAGAATCAATAGTTCCGAGCACGTTATCAATTTGCTGTTGTGGGATAAGCTCGCCAAGTTCGCAATGGATTATCCCGATGTGCTATTGGAGATCACTACCGATTATGCGCTTACGGACATAGTGAAAGACCGCTTCGACATAGGTATTCGCCTAGGCGGTGATGTTGATAAAGATATGGTGGCGATTAGGGTCACGCCAAATGTGCAAATGATTGTGGTTGCTTCACCAGATTATATTGCCGCGCACGGCACGCCTCAGGCGCCGAAGGATTTGCAGGAGCATCGTTGCTTAACCATGCGTTTGCCACGACATGAAAATATCATGGGTTGGGAATTTCAAAATCCCGATAAAAACCATCCTCAAAACGTAATTAATTATCGGCCTCAATCCGCCATGATTGTTAATCACGCGCATCTGTTGATGAAAGGCGCTGTACATGGATTGGGCTTGGCGTGGGTGCCATCGGCCATGGCAGAAAGTGAGTTGAATGCAGGAAGGCTTGTTAGTCTGTTGAGCGATTGGGCAATCACTTACGACGGTTACTATATGTATTATCCCAGTCGTCAGCTTTCGCCGTTGTTTCGTTTATTTGTGGATGCGTTAAAGCTAAAGCCAGCGTAAGAATAAGGATAGGTTTTCATTTTTATCTGTCATTATTCAACACCCCAATTATGTTCATTTCTCGCTATTCACCATTGATTGTCAGTACCAATGTTCTGCTGCCGCCACTGTTTCTATGCTCACACAAATAGATGCCTTGCCAAATTCCCATATTGAGTTTTCCGCGTGTTATCGGGAGCGAATGATTTGAACCTAGGATGCTGCTTTTGATGTGGCTGGGTAAGTCATCCGAACCTTCATCAAGGTGGCGATAGTAGGGTTCATCCTCAGGTACAAATTTATTGAAATAACTTTCAAAATCTTGGCGAACCGTTGGGTCGGCATTTTCATTAATGGTGAGTGAGGCAGAGGTATGTTTGATAAAAATATGTAAGAGTCCAACTGAAACCCCTCTAATTTCTGGTAGCTGGTTCATGATTTCATCGGTAATTAGGTGAAACCCTCTGGTGCGGGGTTTTAATTGAATTTCTTTTTGAATCCACATGTTGTGTGCCCTTAAATCTTGGGTGTTGTATTAGAAGCCTGCGTATGTCTTTTGCTGGCCAATCAAAGCGTTCTATCAAGGTTGCTTTTCTGTTGAGCTGTTAATGATAACAGTCTCAATAAGATTCCTTCGCCTTTTTCGTTTTAAATACAATCCTCACGATGAGACGACCTCCTACATTTTGCTTACATTTAGAGTGAGCGGTGGTACGAGCTTTGGGCGAGTAAAGGGCAAAAATATTGGAAGGGATTGGCAGATCCATTTCCAAGTTGGTACCCAGAAGGGATTTAACCAATAAAGAGATATTGCACACAAATTTTCCGTATTTAGGTAGACTGATCTTAACGAGATGTCTGCAATTATCACGGTGCTACTGCATAGGTAGCTATTCAAACAGTAGTGCCTGATTTTTGTGGATTTCTACATAGGAGTTCATCATGAATGTAAAAAGGCAAACAGCATCCGCTCGGCATATTTTAGTTAAAACTCAAGCTGAGGCAGAGAAGATAAAATTACTTATCGCCAAAGGTGCTGATTTTGGTGTTATGGCGCGGAAGCACTCTACGTGTAGCTCAGCAAAAAGAGGCGGAAATCTCGGCGAGTTTAGCCCCGGTCAAATGGTTAAAGCCTTTGACAATGTGGTCTTTAAGTTGCCAATACATGTGGTGCACGGCCCCATTAAAACGCAATTTGGTTTTCACCTCATTGAAACTATCTACCGTGATTAATAAATTTAAAATATGTGGTGAGTAAAGATGAATACAAAAACGGTGGAGTTAACCTTCGTAAAATCGACCAAAGGAACACACGTATACGGCTCTGATCTTGCGGAAGCTGCCACGCCTTCGGTTTATATTAAGCGCTCTGCGCTGCCGGAAAATCCGCCTAAGGCGATTACGCTTAGGTTGGAGTGGGAATAAGCTCAATCAAATTTACCCCAGATATATTCTTATGACCTCATCCAAAAAAACCGTTATCGAACCCCCAAGACAGCACTTACGGCTGTTGACGATTATTCGCAGCTTGCTGCTCAGTTTTTTATGGTGCAGTTTTCTCGCTAGTTTTTGGATTGAGAATATCAACTTGCCTTATGCACAAGTGGCGGGTGTGTTGTGTGTGTTTAATGCGGTGCATGTATTTACGTTTTTTCGGTTACGACAAGCTTTGCGGGTGACTGACCTTGAGTTCTTTATTCAGTTATTAATTGATGTGGTCTGCCTTAACGTGCTGTTTTATTTTAGTGGCGGTGCGACTAATCCGTTTGTGTCTTATTTGTTGGTGCCTGTGTGTATTTCAGCGGCGACTTTGCCGTGGCGATTTACGTGGTTTATTACAGCGCTGTGTGTTGTGGCTTATTCAATGCTGTTGTTCTTTCATGTCGCCTTGCCGATTTTTGCGATGGATCATATGCACGCTCATTCAAAACTGAGTTGGCATATTATTGGGATGTGGTTTAATTTTTTTGTGAGCGCAACGCTGATTACGTATTTTGTGGTGAAGATGGCGAAAAGCCTGCGCCAGCAAGAAGAAGTGTTGAATGAAATGCGTGAAGATGAATTGCGCAATGAGCAAGTGATTGCAGTTGCCACCTTGGCGGCGGGTGCTGCGCACAACATCAATACACCCTTGGCGACCATGACGGTGTTGTTGGCAGAGTTGCGTAATGAATATGAAAAGGATCCACAATTATCCGCCGATTTAAATGTGCTATCGCAACAAGTCGCGCAGTGCGCCGCTAGCCTAAAGCAAATGGTGCAAGATTCCTCGGCGGCGACCAAAGGTCAGCACAAGCAACAACCCATCAAAGACTACTGCAATTCTATTATCGACCTCTGGCAATTGATGCGCCCAGAGGTCACGTTTAGCGTTCATTTTTCTGAGAATATTGAACAGCAACTTATCGCCTATGACTCGCGCCTTGATCACGCCATTATCAATTTATTAAACAACGCGGCAGATGCAAGTCCAGAGAATATTCGCATTGAAATACGCTTGGATCAGCAGAATTTGTGTTGGCAAATTATGGATCAAGGCGAGGGCATTGCAGATGACGTGTCGAGTATCTTGGGCAAAGAAACTGTCAGTACAAAAGCATCGGGTTTGGGTATTGGTATGTTGCTGTCGCACACCACCATCAAGCGCTACGGCGGCAGTGTAGTGCAGGTTCCTAACAAGCCGCGGGGTACTATCACTACGATTAGGCTTTCGCTGCAGAGTATTAATTAAGAAGGGAGTCGTCATCCTCGCAGAGGATCCAGCGCCTTTCACACGGCAAAGTCACTGGATCCCCTTCGGGGATGACGGGCAAAGAAACTAAGTAAGTGCCTTCTCCTCTGTCCCCAACATTAATACATTGACCCGCCC
>CAZZEV010000307.1:0-3691 GCA_964653305.1 uncultured Cellvibrionaceae bacterium
AAGTAGTATTTGAATCCCTGATATTTTTTAAGGATTTTCTCTTTGCATTGCTATACAAAAAGTATTTATCGGCTAGGCTTAGGTTTGGAAGAATACTTAGTGTAAGCCAAACCCAAGGGCTGTTTGGGTTCAATGGTTTACAGTATTACTAAGCCAACAAAATCCAAATAATGATTATTTGAATAATGTGACAGAGGTAAATTATGGCGATCACGTCTACCGTTTCTGCAGATGGTACCCAAGTGACTATCTACATACAGGGACGTTTCGATTCCAGTTCCCACCAAGAATTTCGCAGCGCTTATGAAAAATTGGCGAAAACGCCCAGCCGCTTCCGAGTGGATTTACAGGGTACGTCTTACCTAGATAGTTCGGCCTTGGGGATGCTGTTGTTACTGCGTGACCACGCTGGCGGTGAACGTGCTGACATAGAAATTGTGAACTGTTCGCAAGATGTCAAAAAGATTTTACTTATCTCTAATTTCGAACAATTGTTTTCCATTCAGTAAATGCGAGGGCTTCTACGTTTGAGTTTATTCAAACGCAGGTTGTAAGTTCTCAGAATGGATGTTGAAGGAAAGCAGTTGCTATGAATGATCCGCGTAGCCTAAAAATTCTGGTAGCCGATGACACTGATGCAGATCGTCTTATATTGGAGACGATTGTGCGCAAAGAAGGGCATCAGGTTTTTTCTGCAAAAAATGGTGTTGAAGCTGTCGCTATCTTTCAGCAAGAACACCCCGATATAGTGTTGCTCGATGCACTTATGCCAGAAATGGATGGCTTTGACGCTGCGCGCCAAATTAAAGGTTTGGCGGGTGATGAATTAGTCCCCATTATTTTTCTCACCTCACTGCAAGATACAGATTCGCTGGTCCATTGTTTGGATGCTGGTGGCGACGATTTTTTATCCAAGCCTTACAACCGCGTTATCCTCAAAGCCAAAATTAAATCCTTTAATCGCATGCGCGGTTTGCACAACACTATGATCACCCAGCGCGATCAATTAGCGCAGCACCACCAGCGGCTATTGCAAGAGCAAGCTGTTGCCAAACAAGTATTTGACAACGTTGCTCACAGCGGCTGTTTGAATGCGAGCAACGTTCGTTATTTTTTATCGTCACTGGCGGTATTTAATGGCGATGTGGTGGTTGCAGGCATTCGCCCCAACGGCAATATGATGGTGTTATTGGGGGATTTTACTGGGCATGGGTTGCCCGCAGCGATTGGCGCTATGCCTTTGGCCTCTACTTTTTATGGCATGGTGAACAAAGGTTTTTCCATGTCGGATGTGCTGCGTGAAATTAACAAAAAGCTAAAAGCTATTTTGCCCATTGGTTTGTTTTGTTGCGCCACCATGATTGATTTAAGTTTTCGTCGCAAGCGTATCAAAGTGTGGAATGGCGGTTTGCCAGCAGGCATGATTTATCGTAAGGCGGATGGCAGCGTGACGCCTATGCGTTCAACGCATTTACCCTTGGGTGTTTTGCCAGAAAAAAGTTTTAAAGATGATGCGCAATTTTATGATTTGGATGAAGGTGACCGCATTTTTATGTGGTCTGACGGTATTCATGAAGCGCGCAATCCCGCTGGTGATATGTTTGGTGAGGAGCGGTTGCTGGAGGTGTTTGCCCAGAGCCGCGAGCCTGCTTCGGTATTTGAGGATATTTTAGCGAGTGTTAAAACTTTTATTGGCTCTGGTGAGCAAGATGACGATTTATCCATGATTGAAATACGTATGGATGACCCAGAGAATTTGGTGCACCCAAATAACTATTTTATTCATAAGCAACAGCTGTCGCCAGTAGAGTGGGAGCTGCGATTTGAAGTTAGACCCACCAGTTTTAAATCCTTTGATCCTTTACCATTTTTATTAAATATCTTAACCGAAGAGCCAGATTTGCGTGGCTTTAGCGGCAGCCTTTACACCATATTGGCAGAGCTTTATTCCAATGCGCTTGAACATGGTGTTTTGGGTTTGGGGGGCGATTTAAAAAAAACGCCGGAAGGTTTTGCTGAGTACTATGCGCAGCGTGAAAAATTGTTAAATGAAATTACGGGTGGATTTGTGCATATTTATTTTGCCTATTCATCCAGCATTGACGGTGGTTCATTAACCTTGCGTGTGGAAGATAGCGGCGCAGGGTTTGATTACACTGCGTTGCAAGGTAAAGCCATATCCACAAGTGGCTATAGCGGGCGTGGTATTGGTATAGTTGAAAAATTGTGTCAAACCGTTCGTTATTACGGTTCCGGCAACAAAGTTGAAGTGGTGTTTGTTTGGATTAATGATGATTAATGCTCAATCTCTTCTGTGACATATAATATTTCCGCCTAGGTAAAAATATGAGCGTAACGCAACACCTTAGTTATGATGCTTTAAACTCCTTAAAGGAAGTTATGGAGGATGATTTTAATTTTTTAATTGAAACCTTTCTTCAAGATTCTGAAGATCGCTTGGCAAAACTGCATGAGTTAGTGGGTAGTGATGACGTTGATGCAATTCGCAGGGCATCGCACAGCTTTAAAGGCAGCTGTAGCAATCTTGGTGCTTTGCGGCTTGCTAGCTTATGTGCGGCCTCAGAGCGCAAAGCCTTGGAGAAGGATTTTGCAAATTTAGCTACTGATCTTGCTGAGATTGAAGCGGAGTTTCTGATTGTTAAACAAATGATGTTGGATTTTATCACTGAATAAAATCAATTGTAGGCTATCCCTGTCTTTGGCATCCCCCTTGCTGTTATCTCTTTGAAGGCTTAAATCAATCACCAAGCCCTAGTTAAAGCGGCAATTATTTGCCGTTTTGTGGCTTGGCAGTGGCAATTTAAAGAGGGCTAGCGGCAATGAATAACACGTCGGCATACGCGAATGTATTATTGAAACCATCTGTGGCAGCGCCAGTTGTTGCAGCCACCAAGCGCGAATATCAGGATGACTTTTCGCCAGCCAATTTTCATCAAACACTCAAAAATGTCCATGAGCGCCAACAAGGTCAGAATGAAAAGACTAACAAGTCCGCTAGTCACAAAAAAACGGCGCAGGTTGAGCATCACAATGATGCTAAAAGAACTAAAGAAGTTAAAGATGCCAAGACGACTAGGGATACTGTTGCAGAACAAAAGCCAGTCGACAGTCCTACCAACATAAATCAAAACACGACAGGCAATAATGCGGTACATAAACAGCCTGAACAACACAAAAACGCTAATAAGTTTACTGATGAATCGGATCAGGACGTTACCAATCTTGGTGTTGAGCCAAATTCAGATGTTTCTCAAGGTGCACCACAAGAAATACAGATAGTTTCAACATCTGCTCATGGGATGAATTTGGGACTGGGCGCAGAGCTAGCCACAAGCACTTCTGAATTAGCAGCCGAAATGGTGACAGCGATTGAGCCAAACACAATTCAAGATGCTGTTATCTCTGACCAAGCGACAACCTCACCTTTGCTTAAATCCGCAACTGAGATTCCCGTTTCAGCAAATAGCATTGCGCTTGAAATAGAAGGTCTTGCGAGTGTAACTCTTGGTACTGATGTATCAGTAGAGGTAGCGAAAAGTAGTGATGTAGTTGAGCCGTTGTTAGTCAGTGATGAGTCACCACAAAATCCATCACAATCCCTTGCTGATCGTTCGCATGCTTTGACTGTTAACCAAGGGATTCATACTGAGACACCTGTTGATGTTCAAGT
>CAZZEV010000308.1:0-3633 GCA_964653305.1 uncultured Cellvibrionaceae bacterium
AGTTACAACATGTATACGTTAAAACTTTATTGAAAAAATTCAAGTTTTTTAATGCGTTTTTAGCAAAAAAATGCATTTTTTTTGTCAAAAAGTCCAAATTAAACCGCTTATGAGTTTTTAAACACGATTTTTTTTGATTTTCTAACTATTGAGGCGATTTAAAAATTAATTTTAAACTTAAATTTTTCCTATCCAATTTGCTCTGAATGGGGTTGTTTGAAACCGCTTAATGACCTTGATAGGGTTTTTGAGAGGATCAATTCAAACTCTTTAAGGTGTCTTTAATCCTGTTTCTAAATTTTTGAAATTCGTTTTGGGGCTCTTCTATTGACCTTAATGACAGCTCTTTAAAATGTTGATTGGGGGTTTTAGTAAATCCTCTTCGTCATCGCTGTTAAAAGTGTTTACCAATAAATTTATTGCGCAATGTTTTATCTCGCGAATGATTGAAAAAGATATATTGATAGTTTTATTGTATGGATATACAGTATTTGAATTGTTAATTTTATTTTGGAATATTTTGGTGTGAAAAAAATCATTCATTGCGATGCGGATTGTTTTTTTGCTGCAGTTGAAATGCGCGATGATCCCTCTTTGCGTTCACGTCCAATTGCCGTAGGTGGGAATTCGGATGAGCGCGGTGTTATTTCTACCTGTAATTACGAAGCGCGATATTTTGGTGTGCACTCTGCGATGTCTTCTGCAATGGCAAAAAAGCTGTGTCCGGATTTATTGATACTTCCACATCGTATGGAGGCTTACAAAGAGGCCTCAGTTGCTATGCGGCATATTTTTTATGAATACACCGAGTTGGTGGAGCCGTTATCGCTAGATGAAGCTTATTTGGATGTTAGCAACAGTGACTGTTGTGCTGGCAGTGCTACGCGTATTGCAGAGCAAATTCGAGCGCGTATTCATGATGAGCTGCGTTTGACCATTTCAGCAGGCGTAGCGCCTAATAAGTTTTTGGCCAAGATCGCAAGCGATTGGAACAAGCCTAATGGTTTATTTGTGATTACGCCTAAAGCAGTCGATAGTTTTGTATTGCAGTTGCCCGTGAATAAAATATTTGGTGTTGGTAAAGCTACTGCGGCTCGTTTAGCTGAGGTTAATGTAAAGACCTGTGCCGACTTGCGCCGCTTTAGTATTTTCGAGTTAAAACAGCGTTTCGGGCAGTTAGGCTTGCGCTTATTTGAGTTGTGTCGCGGTATAGATGATCGTGAAGTTACCGCTTCGCGCAGGCGAAAATCATTAAGTGTTGAGCATACCTTTCCGCAAGATTTACCTAACCTTGCCAGCTGTTTAAGTCGCTTGCCTGAATTGCTACAGCAATTAGCAGGTCGCCTGCGGCGTTTGGATGATGATTATCTGGTAGTAAAGATTTTTGTCAAAATTAAGTTTGCCGATTTTAGTCAAACCACTATCGAGCGGAGTGGCTCCCGTTTAGTGGCCGCCGAGTATCAGCAATTGTGTCGCGATGCTTATATTCGCAAAGAGTCACCGGTGCGATTGTTGGGTGTTGGTGTGCGGTTTGTAGATTTACGTGAGGACCAACCTTTTTATCAGTTGGATTTATTTGGCTAGTTTAAGAGGATGGTAATAGGAGAGAAGAATAAGTTTATGGATGAGGGAGTTAGTTGATCAACACATCCTTGTGATGTGCTGGTGGTTAAAGTGAGTCGTAAGTATGGCGAACGTGAACCGGTACTTGATAGTGGCGATTGCGGCTTGCGCTAAAATGATCGTGTAAGGTGTTTTGCATAAGTTTGAAGAATTCGGATTGTTTAATACTGATTAAATGTCGATGGTCTCCGGCTTCCATATAAATAATATCGTTCTCCATCAAATCGTCGTCCCAAATAACGTCAATGCCATAAGCTTTACCAATAACAGGCACTGCACCGGCCTCACAATCTTTAAAAAATTGCACTAACTCATCCTCTTCAACCAAATGCATATGTCGATCAAATATCTGATTGAGGGTGTGGCGCAATATTTTATGGCTGGAGGGGAGTACACAGAGTGTGTAGTGAAAGTCCTCATCGCGCAGTAAGACGCCTTTAGCGAGACAGTGGTTATCGATATTGGCAACGCGTGCAGTATTGAATGAGCCTTCTGCATAAGCATGTTCAAGCAATGAATATTCGATGTTGTTGTGATTTAAATATTTTTCTATGTTTCTTGCGACACCCATAATTCAGCACTCCAAAAAGTGAACATCATTTTTAATGAGGTGTTAAAAGGTATTTAACCTTTACTCTTGAAGTATAAGAACGGAATTGAGTGCGCGTAGGAAAGTTTTGCTCGCAAATGTTAAAAAAATAGATGATTTGGTTATCAACAGTGTTCTTGAGTTCTTTTTAGGAGAATTCTCAGATCTTGTGAGTCAGGTGGTCTAGTCAGTCTGCAAAAATAAAAAAGGCCTCTGGGTGACATTACCGAGAGGCCTTTTTAAAGCGAAGCAGTTATCTATGCAAGTGCAGCAAGTTGTTGTCTAACGGATGCCAGCTTCACGCAAGTAACAAACACTTCCATGGCTTCAACCACTTCTGGCACGGTTGGCACTGAAGGCGCGATGCGAATATTGCGGTCCTCGGGGTCTTTACCATAGGGGTAGGTTGCGCCGGCTGGGGTCAACTTAACACCCGCTTCGGCTGCCAAGCGCACGGTTTCTTTCGCGCAGTTTTTGCGGGTATCAAAAGATACAAAGTATCCGCCTACGGGCTTTTCCCATGCGCCCAAATCTGTGCCTTCAAAGGCGCTTGCCAACGCCGACAGAACAGCCTCAAAGCGTGGGTTAAGCAATGCGGCGTGCTTTTGCATATGGGCCATAAGCGCACCGCGGTCTGGCAAGAAACGGGTGTGGCGAATTTGGTTAACTTTGTCTGGCCCAATGGTTTGTGCGCCCAGTGCTTTTTTGAAGCCTGCCAAGTTAGCTGCGCTAGCGGCTACGAAAGCCACGCCTGCGCCCGCTTGGGTGATTTTGGAGGTTGAGGCGAATTGAATCACGGAGTCTTCAGTACCGTTGCGACGAGTAGCTTCTTGAATGCTTGAAAGCTGAGGTGCGTTGTCGATTAAGTCGTGAACTGAGTAGGCGTTGTCCCAGAATACACGGAAGTTGGTGCTGGCGATTTTGCCGAGCTTGGCGATACGGTCAACGGTCTCGTCGCTGTACACCACGCCTGTTGGGTTGGAATACTTGGGCACACACCACAGGCCTTTGATGGAGCTATCCGCTTTGATGGCAGCTTCAACTGCATCCATATCTGGGCCGGTTGAAGTCATGGGCACAGTCACCATTTTGATACCGAGTTGTTCGCAAATGGTGAAGTGGCGGTCATAGCCGGGAACTGGGCAAAGGAATTTCACTTCACCTTCGTTTTTCCATGCGCTAGCGGCATCTTTCAAGCCGAAGAGATAAGCGGTAGATGCCACTTGGAACATCAGGGTCAAGCTGCTGCTGCCACCAACAAGTACGTTAGCTGCATCCACGCCCATGATGTTAGCACCTAGTTGTTTGGCTTCGGGAAGGCCGTCAAGACCGCCGTAGTTGCGGGTGTCGGTGCCGACAGCGGCGATAGAGTTGCCCTTGAGAGTGCCGTCGAGTGCATCTGACAGATCCAATTGGTCTCA
>CAZZEV010000309.1:0-3620 GCA_964653305.1 uncultured Cellvibrionaceae bacterium
TCGGGGGCAGCGCGCGCTAATCGCCCTCTTGCACAGCAAGACCCAGCAGTAGAATTTGCAGCGCAAATTGCAGATGCACGAGCAGCTTTTGCATTGGTACGCAAGCGTGCAAAAGAGTGGCAAGTTGATGCTGATCGCGTTGGTATGATCGGCTTCTCTGCAGGCGCAATGCTAACCATTTCGACCACTCTTTATGGCAAAGACGCAAAACCAGCGTTCATCGGCGATATCTATGGTCCATTAACCAAAGTAGATGTACCCGCTGATGCACCACCGCTCTTTATAGGCCTGGCCGCAGATGATCCATTCTTTGCGAATGCCGGATATGGATTGATTGATAGTTGGCGCGCAGCTAAACGCCCGGTGGAATTCCACTTGTTTGAACAAGGTGGACACGGCTTTGGTATGTACCCAAAAACTACGACCAGCACAGGTTGGTTCGACAGTTTTGTTCGCTGGCTCGACATGCACGGGTATTTGAAGCCAAAAGCTAATTAGAAAATACTTGTTGTAAAAAAGGCGATGCATTTCTGCATCGCCTTTTTTATTTTCTAAACAATTGCTTTTTAGATTACCAATTCCAGTTAAGACCCAACTTCACCGTACGAGTTGAACCATTAATACTGTTATTAGGCTTACCAAAGTTTGCAGGTAGATCTTCGCCCGCACCACCAAACCAGTTTTCATAACCATCGTGATTGAACGTATTAAACAAGTTCAATACATCCAAACGAACAGTCATGTTACTGTCTTGCACCCAAGTACCCGTTTGAATTGTTTTACTGAATGCAATATCTAATGTTTTATAGGTAAATGCGCCTTTTGGTACGAAGGTATTAAATCTACATGCGTTCCAACCTGCACGGCAGTCAGTACCGTAATAGGTTTGATCTGTCTGCAAGTTTAATTTTGCAGAAAAATCAACTTCAAGCGGTAAAGTCACAATAGTAGTAGCCACTAAGCGATGGTTAGGCACTTTATTCGCCGGATGCATTCCATAATCATCCAGCGTTGGGTAATCCAACGCAAACACTTCACCCGACTCACGATTAGTTTCTGGGTTGGTATAAGTGTAGGCAATTGCCAAGCCCCAATCAGAACCCTCTTTCGGCTTTTCTAATTTCACATAAAGTGAATTAGCTTTAGTTTCTATTCCATTATCACCAATGATGGTGGCGCCAAACCCGGGAATACCAAAGCCCCAAGGCGCACCCCAACTAGCACCCTTATCAAAGAAGCTGCCGTCATCGCGACGATTCGCCAAGCGCCACGCAAATCCATCCTTACTCTCAATACGAGACAAGCTAACTTCGCCTTTCCACTCATCGCCAAGATTGCCGCGAACGCCCAAACTGAATTGATCTGAGTAAGGCGTTTTCAAATTATTATTAATCATAAACACTTCACGACCTGCGCCCTTATTACCAGTCTGCAATTGAGCTAAGCCCGCACGTGTTAAGTATTTTGGATCCCATGTAATACAATTTGCACCAGAGCACGGATGTGAAGGATCTCCAGTTTGGAATAATGCCTCATAGGTTGGGAATGTTGCTTTGGTCGTTTCCAATTGCAAATTATCAAAAAGGTTTCTGTCAAACGCGCGCCCAACACCACCAAAGAAAGTTATATCGTGCTCATCATTTAATTTATAACTAAAGCCTATGCGTGGCTGCCATGCATCTTTAAATGCATTACGATTATTTCCGGTACTGACGTAATCATTGATATCCAAGTCAGATTTTTTAATTCCAACCCAATTAGGAATACCTGCAAGCACATCCTTTGGCGTTTTATAATCAAGAAAACTATCTGACTCTTCATAATCCCAACGCAAACCGGCATTCACCGTTAGGTTATCAGTAGCAGTCCATTCGTCCTGCAAATAAATACCAAACTGCATATTGTCTGCTTCGGCAGAACCATCACCAATACCTGAAAGCGGTGCACCCCAAGTCACTTTGAAAGGCTTGGTGCCAGTGGGATCGTATTGAACGTTATATTCAAATTGCGGGTTGTAAGGTTGCTGTTCTTTTGCATGCAAACTAATAGATTTATATTTCACACCCGTTTTAATAATGTGACCAGGAATAACTAAATAGGTAAAATCCTCTTGTATCCCCCAACCAGATTGACCTTTATCTTGATAATCTCGGCCACCGCCCACATTTAAAATACCTTGTCCACCACCATTGGAATATTTAGCACCATTGCCAATTGAGTGTGGACGTGGATTCCAACTATTATCCTCATAAAGCAAATGCGCGTCGTTAATCCAATTATCGGTGCGCCAGTTATGGCTTAAATCTATGCGCGTCTCGTCGTTCTTTTTATCCGTACCATAAGCCACTGTATTAATGCCACCAATACCGGTCAGCTCAGTCTCTTTACGAATTTTTGCACTTAATTCAATTTTTTGTTCGTCAGAAATTAAATAATCTAACTTACCAAAATATAAATCTTCTTTAAAATCAGCAGAACGGCCGCCGACTTGCGCTTGAAGATTAGCAGGAAGATCTGAAACACTCACGCCACCTTCAGGAATAATATCTTTAGGATCAGCATTGTTTTTTCCTTCGTAAGCAAAGAAGAAATGCATTTTATCTTTAATGATTGGACCACCCACATTAAAGCCAAATTGTTTTTGCTGGCTCTCAACTTTTTCACCATTGCCTTCCGATGGGCGAGGTTTACGCATACCCTCATCGGTATAATCTACAAATACACCGCCGTGAAATTCGTTTGTACCTGATTTGGTAACAGCAACAATTGCAGCACTACTAAGCTGATCGTATTCAGCAGAATAGTTTTGGGTGATGACTTTATATTCACCAATCGCAGATTGTGGAAATGGGTTTCCGCGACTTGAGTCTTGCCCAGACACGCCACCTTTTAAAACATAATTTTTCTGACCCACTCCATCAATAAAGACATTAATGGCATCTGGGCTTTGCGCACCACCCTTAATGCTGGTGCTGCCATCACCAGCTTGATTGAATTGAACACCTGGTGCCAAATCGGCAAACGCCAAAAAGTTACGGGTATTTTGTGGGAGCTTATTGATTTGCTCGAGAGATACGTTGGTGCCAATTTCACCACCGCTACTTTTTATTTTTAATTGCGAACCAACAATTGTAATTTCATCAATCTTGTCAGTATTGGTAATAGGCTTAGCAATATTAAAATCTAATGAAACAGCTTGGCCAACTTTTAATACCAGCGCCTCTGGCGACTTACCGGCGGTATCTTGCAAAAATATTTGATAGTTACCCGGCGCCAAACCTTTGAAGGTGTAAGAGCCATCTTTTTGAGTCACTGCGCGAAATGTATAACCGTTATCAACATTTTTAGCGATAACTTCAACACCCGGTTGCGGTTGTAGCTGTGCGGCAATAATACCCTGAACACTTGCGCTACCGATTTGTGCGGCGGCTGTTTGCGAAAGCAACGATAGGCCAATAGCGCCGATAAATGAGGTAAGAATTTTTTTGGAAAACTGAATTTGATGTGTTTTGCTGTTCATAGCATTTCCTTTTAATTTGTTATCAAATTATCTTGGCTACGCGTCATAGCCAATCGCGATTCTAGCGGATTGGTTCCAAGATACGAAATTTTTAATGGGC
>CAZZEV010000310.1:0-3588 GCA_964653305.1 uncultured Cellvibrionaceae bacterium
GTCGGTGAATGATATAGCGCAGGTTTTGGATTTAACCCGCGAGGCAGTGAAGGCGCGGTTACACAGAGCGCGAGCCATGATGCGAGAATATTTACTGGATTAATTAATTCTCACTCCTAGGTCAGAACTTGGGAGTGAGAGTATTTTTTTGGGTTAAAGCTGTCCGTCCACGGCCAATTTGACATAGTGAGTATCAAAGCGGAGCTTGATGCTTTTGCTATTTCCTTGTACGGACCCGTCAGGTAACTCCACGCCTATTTCATCAGCATTGGTTACCCCGATCGCTTTGGCAAAACTACGAACCAATTCCATGGTTTGTTTAAGTTTCGCATCGTTAGAAAACTCATAGGACTTTGCGGGTGTGTAAAACATTTGCGTGTCGCGCAATTGTGAATCGTAATCAGCAAGGCTAGTGCCCGCATTGCTCGCCATAAAGGTACGTGCTGCTTTGCCTTCGGCATCGTTTTTAGACATGATTTGGAGTGTTTCAAACCAAGCTCCAACCAAGGCTTTCCCTAAATCCGGGTTAGCTTTGAGAACAGAAGTGTTCACTGCGAGCATATCGATAATCTCACCGGGTATTTCTTTGGAGGTAAAGGTTTTATGAATGTTAGCAGCTTGTCCCAAAATAAAACTGAGCTGGGGATTCCATAGGGTTGCCGCAGTAACACTGGGTTTTTTCATAAGTGGAACCACGTCGGCGTCTGAGACATTCTGGATTTTTACATCTCGTGCGGTGAGCCCATTTTTTTCAAGTGCTCGCAACAGCAGATAATGCGATACCGAGAACTCAACCAAATTTACAGTGCGGCCTTTAATGTCTCGAATATCAGTAGTATTTTTCAGAACAACGGCATCGTTGCCGTTGGAGTAGTCGCCTAAAATTAACGCCGTAGTATCAATACCCGCTGCAGCTGGCATGCTCATAGCGTCCATGTTAGTCATTACACAGCCATCGTAGGTGCCGTCGGTAAATTTATTAATGGATGTTACGTAATCATTTACCTGAACAATTTTAATTTGCAGGCCGTATTTCTTTGCCCATTTATCCACAATGCCTTTGTCGCCGGCAAATCCCCAAGGCATCCAGCCTGCATAGATTGACCATGCAATCGTGAAAGATGTTTTTTTCTCGCTGGCATTTGCCGACGTTGCAATGCAAACACTCGTCACTAATACCAGCATGCATTTTAATAATCCTTTAAACCCCAAACGACATACTGCTTCCTTAATACTTGCCGTTATGGAGGTTTTTCTACTGTTGTTTGTCTTCATAGCTAACTCATTCGCTGTTAAATTTGGAATTTACTTTTTTCGGGCGTGGAAAATTATTCTTCTAGCACCACTAAAGTTTGTCCCGCCTGTACGCGCATCCCTTCGTTTTTTAAAATTTGCGTTACTTTGCCAGCACAAGGTGCGGTGATATTGATTTCCATCTTCATAGATTCCAGTACCAACAACACATCGCCAGCTTTAACGACTTGGCCAACTTTTACCGATGATTGCCACACGCTGCCAGATACTGAACTATCAACGCGAATCGCATCTTCGGGAATTTCTACTTCATCGGTTTCCTCCGCTACTTCTTTTTGTTCGTAATTAAACTGGCCGTTAGCATGCCACCGTGCAAGCTCTTCATCGAAAGCGTGTTCGCGTTGTTCCGTGAATTGAGCTATGGATTCGCTGTTATCGCAAATAAACTTTTCATATTCATGCAAACTAAATTGGCTTTCTTCAATGTTTATGGAGTAGCGCCCCTGGGGAAAATCGCGACGAATTTGTTTGAGTTCATCACTGCTAACTTCATAAAACCGAATTTGATCAAAGAAATTTAAAAGCCAAGGTTGTTTAAACTCTGCCGTTTTGCGGTAGCGGTTCCACATTTGCAAGGTGCGCCCCACAAATTGATATCCGCCGGGGCCTTCCATACCGTAAATACACATATAGGAACCGCCGATACCCACAGAGTTTTCCGCTGTCCAAGTACGGGCAGGGTTGTATTTGGTGGTAACTAAGCGATGACGTGGGTCAATCGGCGTTGCAACGGGAGCGCCCAAATACACATCGCCCAAACCCATGACTAAATACGACGCATTAAAAACAATATCTTTAACGGCTTGAATAGACTCCAAACCATTAATACGACGAATAAATTCTAAATTGCTTGGGCACCACGGCGCATTATCGCGTACTGATTGAATATATTTTTGAATCGCAAGTTGGCAGGCTTCGTCATCCCAACTTAACGGAATATGCACAATGCGCGAAGGGACGCTCAACTCAGATAATTGGGTGATGAGTTCTGTTTCACCATGTTGTAAGTGAGCTAGTAATTCGCTGAGCGAGATCTCCTGACTGTTGTAATGAACTTGCAGTGAGCGGATTCCGGGCGTTAATTCGCGTAAACCGGCAACAGTATTTTTTTGCAACCACTGCATAAGTGCGTGAGCGCGAAAACGCAGTTTAATATCCAGTTCTAGCGCGCCGTATTCAACCAACAAAAAATGATCGCCCGCAGCGCGATAAACAATATCTTCACCGTAAATATCTTTTGATAGCTGCGCGACTATAGGTGAGTAGGGCGTTACGGGTGTCCAATTTACGTCGGTTACTTCTAAGGTTCTTAGATTGGCATTTTGTGTTTTTTCAATCAGTACTGCATCGTCAATACTCACTGCTACAAAACGAATTTTATCGCCAGCGCGCAATTGCCCCAGCTTCCATAGATCCGCACTGATTACCGTAGCCGGACAAACAAAACCGCCGAGTGATGGTCCATCGGGGCCGAGAATAACAGGCATATCGCCGGTAAAATCAACAGTGCCGAAGGCATAGGCATTGTCGTGAATATTGGAAGGGTGCATGCCCGCTTCGCCACCAGAGGTGCGTGCCCATGTGGGTTTTGGGCCAATTAAACGGATGCCAGTACGGCTGGAGTTGTAGTGAACCTCCCAGTCAGATTTGAAAAAAGTATCAATGTCTTCAGTGGTGAAAAAATCAGGTGAGCCGTGTGGGCCGTAAATAACACGCAATTGCCAAGTGTTATTAATGCTGGGCTTTAATGTTTCTACTAAATCATGATGTGCAATGGCTGGATTAGCGTTTGCTGCGTCCAACGCAAGCACATCTCCCGCGCGCAAAGCGCGACCGTTGTGGCCGCCGAATTGGCCGAGTGTAAAAGTAGATTTCGCACCCAAATAATCTGGGCATTGAATACCGCCAGCCACACACAAATAAGTGCGCGCGCCGCGATCAGTAATTCTTCCGAGTTGTAATTGCTGGCCAGATTTAATTGTAATAACTTCATTGATATTTATAAGTTCGCCATCGAGTTTTGCATCAATCGCTGCACCAGTTAATACAATTTTAGTGTCGCAGCCAAATTTTAAAATGGGGCCTTGCAGGGTGATCTCCAAACCTGCAGCGCGGTAGTCATTATTGAGTAAGCGATTGCCCAAGCGGAATGAGTAATTATCAAATGGGCCTGAAGGCGGTACGCCTATGTGCCAGTAGCCGGTGCGCGCTGGGTAATCTTGAATGGTGGTTTGCGTTCCACCTTGCAACACATCAATGCGCGCGGGTTTAAAG
>CAZZEV010000311.1:0-1904 GCA_964653305.1 uncultured Cellvibrionaceae bacterium
CAAGGCCATTTTTCCAATATGTCCAAGTGGGGCAAGACGGTTACTCCAGTTTGGTTTTAGCATTAGCAGCGAAATGCAACTAATATAAAAAATCGCCACGCTTGCATTGAATAGGTCTACAAATGATCCTGCTGCCCAACGCGCCCATGGCGCATTTTTGAAATCTACAGAAAGCGCGCTTGCCGCAATCCCAAATATCAGGCCTGCTACCGCGACTGCAATAATAAGTAAGCCAGATTTTTTCCAGACCTTTTTAAAGAAGGGTTGTGACTTTTCTATATCATCAAACCACTGGAGTCTACCAGCGAGCATGCCGAGTAAAAAAAATCCGAACGTAATAAAAAATCGCCCTGAAGTCATTTGGTATTCTATTTTTTCTTTTGTCGCATACATATTGTGAGCAATAACTTCTGTGAAAGAACCTTGTGTTATTGCGGCATAATATTTTGCACCATTTTCTACAAAGTGATCGGCGATAAATTCGGGTTTCCCTTGAATAATTATTGAAATGGTTTCAATAATTTTTGTGGGTATATTGAGGATAAGTAGTGCGGCCAATATGGCGATTGTTCTGTTGTTTAGGTTCCGTGCAAATAGTAATAGCAATCCCAATGGAACGTAGATGGTCAGTATATCCGCACGCCAAAAGGCGTGATGTAGCACGCCTATGGCGCCAAGGATGAGTAGTCGCCATGCGAAGCGTAAGCTTGGGTTTTCATATTTGGTTTCTAGGGATTTTATTTGGATGTAAAAACTGAGCCCGAATAAAAATGAAAAAATTGAAAAAAACTTTGCGTTAAAAAATAGGAAGTTCAGACCTACCGCAATTCCATTCGGAATATCGAGATAAGCTTGGTAAACGTATTGTGGCAGTGGCCCACCGGAGTACCAAAAAATCATATGCGCGTAAAGAATACCAAAGAGCGCAAACCCGCGAAGTACATCTATTGTCAAAATGCGCGGTTGCTTCTGGGGTGTCGCTGAAATTGGTGCGGTCTGCTTAAGGAAGGTAACATTGCCCATGGGATTTCCTTTGGATGAGGTTTTATTTTGCTCTCTACTTTATAAGCCTGGCGTGCGAAGGATTAAAGAGTCTTAGGGGTAAGACGCAATCTTATGGTTTTTAGATGCAGTGTGCGTAAGAATAATGCAATTATGACCACGTTATTCAATCTCTCGTGGAGGGTATTTCCCGTATACCAAAAACCTGCTGAAAGTCTAAAAAAATTATTGACCGAAATTCTCTTTAGGCCTAGTATCTTGTTGTGGTACGCGAAAAAACCACAAGATATGGTAATAGTATGTGAGTGAACTCTTTGGCGTTGTCATGAGATGTTCACGGGGTTCTGTTACTTCTTGTTTTGAAAATATTGTGTCCAACTGAAAAAGTGAGGTGATTTCGGTAATAGGGATTTAGTACTGTGTTCAGACTACATCGTTATACAGGTAGTACATTATTAATAGAAACCTGAAGGCTAAAGTTTTTTAACCTTGAACCTGTCGTTAACTTTGAACCTAAGGGCGGTGACCATTTATGGCAAGAAGAAATCACGCTAGACACAGCAATTCTCATAGTAGCTATTCAAATGAGGGAATCCAAAAAAGTTCACGGCATAAGTCGTCGCGAAAACAAACGAGAATCGATGACAATATAGTTGATCTAAAATCCCGCTCAAAACAGATAGAAACCGCTTACTCCCCACCTCGCTCTGCCCAACCCCTCCGCGCTAAAAATCACTCTCAGCAAGAATACATCAATGCGATTAACCATAATGCCTTAACTTTCGGTATTGGCCCCGCCGGTACAGGAAAAAGCTATGGTGCGGGTGCATTAGCTGCGGAGGCTTTGGAGTCAGGCCGTATTGAGCGCATTATTCTCACGCGCCCTGCGGTTGAATCGGGTG
>CAZZEV010000311.1:1914-3586 GCA_964653305.1 uncultured Cellvibrionaceae bacterium
CCGGGTGATCTCGATGAGAAATTCTCGGTCTATATAGATGCTTTCCGCGATATTTTAAATGAGCGTCTTGGTGCTGGCACAGTTGATTACTGTTTGCGTCACGGTCGGATTGTTGCTGCACCTTTGGCCTTTATGCGCGGCAAAACATTTAACAGTAAAACCTTTGTGATTTTGGATGAGGCGCAAAATACCAGTGTTGCGCAAATGAAAATGTTTCTAACGCGTATTGGCGAAGATTGCAAAGTTGTAATCAACGGTGATGTGAAACAAAGTGACATTCGTGGGCCAAATGGTTTGGCCGATGCTGTTGAGCGCTTGAGTGGATTACCTAATGTCTACGTTCACGAGTTTGCACGTGAAGATATTGTGCGCAGTGGTTTGGTGCGCGATATTATTGACCGTTATGAAGTGCCAGAAGACGAATAGCCGCTATTAATTTTCCTGTGTAGATGCGCTGCTCGGCAGCGCATCTTTTTTTGGACCGCCAAGCTGCGTTTGGTTGGTGCCTTGTTGTTGCCCAAGTGAGCTCTGTCTTTTGCTGGGCTATTAATAGTCCCTCCTTGTGCTTGCTAATTTTTAGTAAGCTCGGCATTCTGCGTTTTTTCCAAGAATGTCCCGTATGAAAGTCTTGATCTGTCCGCTGTGTTCACTTCCGCTAAGTAAAAATCCCCAGGGTCTTGCCTGCTCTAATCGTCATCAATTTGATCAAGCCAAGGAAGGATATTTTAACCTTCTGCCAGTGCATCACAAAAATTCCCTTGAGCCCGGCGACGCGAAACAACAGTTGATTGCGCGCAGAGATTTTTTAGAAGCGGGTTATTTTTTGCCATTGGTGGACGCATTAAAAAAAATCATCAGCCCAAATGTTACAAATGTTTTGGATATAGGGTGTGGGGAAGGTTATTTTACTCAGTCGCTGCTCGAGCATTGTGCCTCAGCTGATGTTTATGGCTTGGATATCTCTAAGGCTGGTGTGCGCTTGGCCGCAAGGCGCGCAGAAAAAAGAATGACGTGCGTAGTTGCTTCAAGCCATTCGCTTCCTTTTGAGGCGGAAAGTATGGACGCAATTGTTAGGATTTACGCCCCAAGCAAAGATCAAGAGTTGCTTCGCGTTCTAACACCGTCAGGGCGTCTGGTTATAGTCACGCCAGGCGAGCAGCATCTCCTTGGATTGCGGCAGAAAATTTATCAGGTCATAAGGCCACACCCCAAGCCATTGGTGCCTGAAGGGTTTGAGGAGGTCAGTCAGGACTCCGTATGCTTTCCTTTAGAGGTGCCAGCTGGAGACCTAACTGCGTCACTCTTGGCTATGACTCCCTTCGCTTGGAAGCTGCGTTCGGATCTCTTGAGTGCCTATATAAAGGAAGGGGTGGCTGATTGGTCGCATTTCCAAATAGGTGTCTATCGAAAGTTATAGGATGGGTCGGCTGTGTGGTTGTTAGGAGGGGGCTTTAATTTGCGCCATCTGATGATAAGTTCCAGTAGTTGTGTTTTTTGTGACATAAAGCACAGAAATGGGCGTGGTCTTGTGGATCATTGACGCCTGGGTTATCATGCTTTGCCGAATTCAATGCCATTTAAGCTGACACAGTTAAAAGATATGTGCTAAATAGTTATATAAAATGGGCTCGCAATTTTTACGTACAACACTTAGTGCCACCTCTCTTAATTG
>CAZZEV010000312.1:0-3563 GCA_964653305.1 uncultured Cellvibrionaceae bacterium
ATAGCCAATCGCGATTCTAGCGGATTGGTTCCAAGATACGAAATTTTTAATGGGCTGCTTACTTTTGGTAACAATTGCAGTACATGATGGATCAAGAGGCATAAAAAATTGACGCCAGAATCATCAATCCCTACAAAAGATACTCAAGTAATACGAGGAATAGCGCTATACAACCTCCATAGTTTCTAGCGCAACCACAATCTTCTCGCCGTCCCAAATATATTCATAATGGGTAGTTTGAATAATGTCTTTAATGGCACTGGGCGAAAATAATGCGTAACAGGATTTATCAGACAAGCGTACAGAGATATAGGCGATACCACTCTCATTGTTATCTTTTATAGCCACACCTAGCTGTTGAGAAACGGAGTAATTGTCTTTGTTGTAGTATTCGTGACCTTTGAAAATTTCACCGCGTATATCGCGTAAAGTCGCACTGAATTGCGTTTTCAAACAACGCATACTCAAGCGATCAAATTTCAAACCGACAATACCCGAAAAGTAATTCTGCTGGTGATGGCGCGTCTCTGCGATTGCCGTTTGTACATCTTCAGCAGCGTAATAAACACCAAAGTCACCATTAGAAAAACGCGACCCCGCTGGATTCAAATGCACAAAAGGGCCTAATGCATAGTTGCAACCGCGAATGCCATAAGGTCTTTCTTCTGCAGGGACACGATTTAAATTACCAACTTCATTGCGAATACGTGGATTGGTGAGTTCTTGAATCGCAAAAAGAATTTCAAACTCTTCGTGATTAGCAACATCATCAAATAGTGATTTGGGCGGGTACTTGCTGGGAATTAATCGAAAGGCTGTTTGACTAAGAAATGAAACCAGAGGAATAGAGTTAATATCCATTTATCAATAACTCCCTATTTGCCTTAGGCAAATTGTCCATCGCGAATTGCATCCAAATGGCGATGCACTTCATAGAGCGCACTCATCAACCCAGAGCTTAAAATCTCCATGGGTGCCTTGCCATTAAAAAAAGCATTTTTATTGGGCATGCGCAAAAAACCGTATTGGTTTTCTGGGTTCTCAAAGAGAATGCGTAACACCGCATGAATATTTAGCAGGTAGCTAATGCGCTCTAGCAAATCGGGCGATAGCCGCGCGCTCGCAGGAGCCACTTGATATTTATGCAGGGTAGAACGCCCAACGCCCAACAGCGCCATTTTCTCTTTCTCTGAGCAGTTCCACTTATCCATAATATTCAGTGCGGTACCCACGGCTGCTTGTGCAGCATTTGCGGGCAAAGCTTGAGTGAGCGCAATCATAATGTACTCCCAGTCATAGGGGTTGAATCTACAAATCCATAATAGTACATTTTTCTATTTTATGTCCATAAAAATACATCCGTGCCACAATTGCGCTATGAGCTTAGGATCTTAGTAACGATCTCTGCGCCGGGTACTTGCGCTGCCACTAACAGCACAATCATGGCAATAAAGGCCAGCGCCACCGCTAAGTACCACATAAGAGAAAACCAAATTCCGTAGGTTTTAAGGGGTGTCATATCCGCCGAAATCGGCATAGACCAGTTGGTGATGATATCTACCACACCGATAACAATGAAAAAGCACAAGAAGTAGAAGCCGAATGCCCATGCCGCATAGAGGCAAATAGCGGACACACCCAGGAAAGAGAAGAGTGCCAATTGGTTACGGCGCGAAAATACCAATGCTTTAACAACTTGGCCGCCATCCAAGGGGTGGATTGGCAGGAGGTTAATCAAATTAAGGAATGCACTTGTTGCCGCGACCAAGCCACAAAAATGGCTGCCCGTAATTAAGAAGATCACATAAAAAATCGCGGTCATAATCAAGCCATAAACCGGCCCCATCATGGAAATATACAGCGATTCCCATTGGGTTTTAGATCTATCGCCGACCGTAAGACCACCCAAAAAAGGGATCAGATAGAAGCCTTTCGTGGGAATACCAAACTTTTTCATGGCGCGCACATGGCCGTACTCATGGAACATAAGGACCGCAACCAAGGCCAAAGCAAATTCAACAGTAAACATCACGCTGTAAACCGCCACAGAAGCCGCGACCAGCGCCACCTTTACCACTTGCACTGTTTTCAACAACTTAAAGGCGATACCGCCCAAAACAATCCAGTTGGTTTGGCGCCCTTTTCCTAAAGATGCTTTTGCATCGCCGGCGCTCGCGACCATCAGCTTGGCTGGCTCGCTCAACTCTGCTTCGCCTGCCATGGGCTCAAGATTGCTTGGCTGCAATTGATAGTGCGCCGATTGCGATTTCGGGTCGATGCTAAACGTCAGCTGCGAGCGGCCAAACTGAGCATCCTCAAACACATGAACGCTGGTCGCATCACCCAAGGGTTTTACGGACATAAGTGTTTGATCAATAAACAAACGCTCCAAACGCAAGTCAAAATCCAACACCAATGCAAAATGACGCCCTTGAGCATCAAACGAAAACAATTCCATAAACCATCTACTCTATTTTAATCAGCAATAATCAGGCGCAGGCCTTACAATAGCGCCCATTATGCCCTGTAAACAAAAGGTTAAACATGATTAACATTGGTCAAATGAATCGCCTGCGCGTGATTAAACAAGTCGATTTCGGTCTATTTTTGGATGGCGATAAATACGGCAATATTTTGCTGCCCAAGCGCTATGTTCCAAGCGGCGCAAAAATTGGCGATGAGCTAGACGTGTTTATCTATTTGGATTCCGACGATTGCATTATCGCTACCACCCTCACCCCAAAAGTGATGGTCGGCCAATGCGCGCATTTAGAAGTAAAAGAAGTAAATGCCGTAGGCGCATTTTTAGATTGGGGCCTACCGAAAGATTTACTCGTGCCCTATAACGAACAACTTAAACCCATGGAAGCGGGCAATAGTTATGTGGTGTGCGTTTATTTAGACCCGCATACCTCACGCATTACCGCATCGTCGCGCTTAAGCCACCATTTAGAAGAGCGCGCGAGCGATTTAAAAGTGCAACAAGAAGTGGATTTAATTATTTGCGGCCGTACAGACCTAGGTTTTAAAGCGGTAATCAATCACACCCATTTAGGTTTAGTGTTTCGCGACAATGCACCCCGCACCCTACTCTATGGCGAGAAATTAAAAGGCTTCATTAAAGAAATTCGCCCCGACCGCAAAATTGGTTTAAGCCTACAGCCGGTTAACAGCGTTGTACGCGACCAACTCACCGATATTATTTTGGATCACTTAAAAGCCAACGGCGGCGAATCAACACTTACCGATAAAAGTGAACCCGAAGAAATTTATTTCCAATACAAAGTCAGCAAAGGCATTTATAAAAATGCACTTAGCAAGCTGTATAAAGAGCGGAAGATTTTGATTACGAAAGAGAAGATTTCGTTGGTGTGATTGGAAACGCGCACACACATGATCATGTTGCGGTTCGCAAGCTCACCAGCAACCTACGGAGCACCTTGTAGGTTGCTGGTGAGGAACGAACCGCAATATTTTTAATTACACAAGCAAGATCACACCAAACTCTTACTCACCACCTCAAACACATCCTTCGATAAATTTGGCTCAGCCATAATTCTTTC